>CAZMVM010000163.1:0-7154 GCA_964569785.1 uncultured Pigmentiphaga sp.
TTTGGCTCCGTATGGGTGCGCGTGTTTTTTTCATGTTGCCTCCAGCAGGTCGTATGTGTGTATTTCCGGGGAATGTGACGACTACCTAGCACTTCGCTCAAGTGGCATCGTTACCAGGGGCAAAATCCGCACAGAAGTGCAGGGCCCAAATGCTTCTTCGGAACCGGGACCACAACCTGTTCCACTTGCATCATGGCCAGTAACAGTGATGTTCGGCAGTTGAAATTCAAAGATAACGTGATCGTAATGTCTGGTCTAATTAAATCCACACATGGCTAATATTCGGTGATTTGATTCTCGTGGGTTTGTGCAGGAGTAGTGCAATACACCCGCGCAAAAGAAAAGTTGAGAGCTAGCATGGATGCATTCCCGCATGACACTCAACGAAGAGATTGTTCTTGCATGCAAACAGAGCGCGATGCCACGTGACTTCGGTGTGAAGCAGGTGATGAAAACTTATTCAACGCCTCGGCTGCGTTATGGCCAGAGGTGAGTGTCGAGTGTCACATGGAGCCGCTTTGCGCTTCCTGTCGACTGGGGGATGGAGAGCGGCCCCTGGCCGGTACCGCTGGTGCATGCGCTCCACCCCATCGCTATCGATGCATCAAACAAGCCGCTTATGCATTCCCGCCTTCAAATACCTGGCGCAAAAAGCGCTCTGTACGATCGTGTGCAAGTGCCTTGTCGTCTCCGGTGGGACGTGTATAAAACCCGTGTCCCGATTCCGGATACAGATGAATTGTCACGTGCGGCAGCGGCCCTAGCTGTGATTGCACGGTTTCAAGGGCTTCTTTGGTTAGGAAGGAGTCTTGTTCTCCGTAGTGAATCATGACGGGGCGCTGCGGTAAACCGATAGAGCGAATGCTCTCATCGATGCCGATCCCGTAGTAGGCGACTGCCGCATCGACGGAAGTCTTCACGGCGCTTAAGTAGGCAAGGTGGCCGCCCAGGCAGAACCCGATGGTTGCCACCTTGCCGGCAAAGCCGGGTTGCGAGCGAAGGTGCTTAAGTGTGTCGTCGATGTCGCTGACACCATCCATTAAATCGTACTTCTGTAGAAGGCCCAGGCCGCGCTCGACATCCTCTTTCGAGTAGCTCAGTTGCATACCCGGTTCAAAGCGCCAGAAGAGGTCGGGGGCATAGACGGTGTAGCCGTCCTTTGCAAAGTCATCGGCAGCTTTGCGAATGACTTCCGTTACCCCAAAAATTTCTTGAAGCAAAATGATGGCGTGGCCGTTCGGACTTTGTGGACGTGCTACGTATGCACCAAATTCTTTACCCTCGGCGCTCGATATACGCTCGGTCAAAACGCTCATGGTTTCCCCCTCTTTAGCGGACACTTGATCGTGCAATACTCGGCTGCATAGTGACCAGTGGTCGCGCACGGTTGATATCAAAGGAAGGCCCTTTCGGGGCACCCGCAGAGTTATTACCCTGACGCGAGCCAGGCAGCATGCACTGAAATGCTGCAAGGTTACATAGAAAGATACGTTCGAATCGCACCAGTGTGCAATCGACGGGCGACATATTTACTATGTCTGAAAATGATTGCGCAATATTGTCAAGGCCGCTGCCTTGCCGGCGGGGACGTGACGATCTGGGCAAACTTGCGGTGATCAGATCAGCGTGATCGGCCCGATCCCCTGCAAGGGTGACGACCTACGTTCGATACAAATGTTACAACATGGTTAAGCGTGACGAGGAGAGGCCATTGCGGGTTATATCTGACGTTAAAGTCTCTGCAAGACGTAGATAACGTAGATCAACGCATGCTTGTACCTAGGGCTCTGTGTTTTTCAGCGCGGGCCTAGGCGATTGACGCGTTTGCACCACCGACCGGAACACCTCTTCACGTCGTTCGCGCCCCGCTCGCATGGGCGATGCCGACACGAGTCTCTGCTATCTTTTTCAGGATTTTGTATCATCGTCGTCCCCTGCGGCATTGCACAAACCAAAGTCACCGCCCACCAAGATCGGGCCGCTTTCGGCAAACGCATCACAGAGGGCGTGCTGGAACGACGCGTTTGCATGCTGCTCTGAGGCGGCGGTGCTGCTTCGGTAAGAGTTTGGTAGCGCAGAGCATTGGCCGGCTTGAGATTTAGCTAAGGAAGTACAGCGAGAAGTAGACCATGACGATGGCATACGTGAAATCCTGGAAGCTTCTTGAGGAGTTTCGGAAGTTTGACGCAGACATGCCGATTCAAACCGCTGCCATGTTTTTGGTAGTGGCGGCAAATGAAGGCATTACGATGAAAGCACTTGGCGAGGAGCTGGGTATCTCCCAGTCGAGTTGCAGCCGAAATGTAGCGGCGCTATCCAAGCAGCACCGTCTTAATAAGCCTGGCCTCGATCTCGTCTACGCGGAGGAAGACCCGGTCGAACGTCGCCGTAAGATCGTCAAACTGACGCCTCAAGGCCGGCGCCTTGCGCAAGCAATCCGAGGAATTGTCGAAGACGCCTAAGTCCGCGGGTTAGTTTCTTGAGGTCTCTCGCTCCTGAAACAGGGGCCTATTGAGTGAAGTCTTGTAAGCGCTTCGCAATGACGGGCTGACATAAGGTCGCGCGCTCCTTTGCTAAACTCGAAGACCATCGCTTTTCCATAGTCAGCATAAGGTGCGCACGCCGCTCAGGCCGACGCCTATTCAAACAGGAGACCTCATGCAAGTTCACGGAAGTTGTCACTGTGGGCAGATTCGTTTTGAAGCCCAGGTTGAGCCCGACCGAACGTCCATATGTCATTGCACCGATTGCCAGAAGCTTTCCGGCTCGGCTTTTCGGGTCACTGTATTTGCCAACCCAGGATCGTTCCGCTTGCTTAGCGGGCAGCCCTCGACGTACGTGAAACTTGCGGACAGCGGCGCCAGGCGGGCCCAAGTTTTTTGCCCGAATTGCGGTTCGTCGCTGTATGTCTATGATGCCGATAACCCGACACTCTATGGGCTTCGAACGGGGTGCCTAGACGAGCGAGCGGCACTCGTGCCCCGGCGGCAAATCTGGTGCCGCTCAGCGATGACATGGACAGACGATCTTTCGGAAATCGAAAAATTCCAAACTACACCTTGATGGAGTTCGGTGCGACAGCACCGCGCTAACGATTGCGGGACGGGTAGTCAAGCTGTAAGCCGCAGCGAATTCGCGGTGTGTGCATAAGACGGATGGCAGGGGGCTGATCTCATGCGATCCGCGCAAGTCGGCGCCGCGACACTCGGTAGGGACGTTTTGTTGCTTGATCTGGCGGCAACTCGACTTGATCTTCGCTAAAGCGTACCCGGTCGCCAACCGCGAAGCGACTGCCCGAGGCTTGCTGCTTGAGCACGATGCCCTCGAAGTAATCCACGGGACGTTCGGGAAGGCGTACAACGCGCACCAGTATCAGTCGTTCACTGGTGCGATGGATCAGGCGCACGACTTGCCCCAATTCGAGCTGGAGTGAGCCTGGCATCCGATGGAAGTCGCTGTGGCTTACCGTGATCCGAAAAGCGTTGGCTGAATGCACGACGAAAGCGCCGCGTATCTCGAGCACGCTTCGTTCGACGGCGGAAATGGCCTTGCGAAGCTGCTCGCAATTTACCTGGTGCTCGCGAGCCGCTTGCTCCAGCGTGGCGTTATGAAGGATAACCGTCCGTGCCGCCCGGTCGAGAAGAGGGGACAGGTTGGCAAGCCGGGCCGCAATGTCAAACTGCTCGGGAGTCATGCATGTAGGTCGTACCCCTTCTCTACGACTCGTGCAGAATGCAGCAAAGGGGCGAAAGGTAAGGTGAAAAGGCAATATCGTAATGGACGCGAGGGTCTGCCTGGGGTTCCGTATCGGACTGGAACCTGCTGCGTTGCCGACTCCGTTACTCTGAGCCAAGATAGCAGCGTCTAGGGTATCGACGGCCCCCTGTAGAAAGGCCTGGCACCGGTGCCTGACGAACGCGGTCGAAAGCCCGGCACGCGAGCCGGAGCAGCTCTTGAAAGCATGGACGAGCGCACCCTACGCTCACTTATGTCACCCTAGCGGCCATGAAGAACACTTGATTCCGTTTTTTGTTGCGGCGGGCGCGGGTGGAGAGGCGCCAGGCCAAAAAATTTACTCGGAAAGCGTCATGGCAAATACGGTGTCTGCCTTCAGGTTTGATTAAGCGTCTCATGAACGCCGAGCAGCGGAGTCGTTGCCAGCGATCCTATACGGGCAGATCAAACAACAGAATTTCAGCGTGGCGTGCATCGGATACGTGGATGTCGGGCTCGTCCACGAGCTTGATAGCGTCCCCCGCCCTCAACGCTATTCCGTTTGCTGTAACTTCGCCCGTCGCTACGTGCAGGTACCCCAGGCGCGAACTGGCCAAGCTGTAGTGCAAGGTGTCGCTGCCATCAAGAATGGAGGCGTACACCATGGCGTCTTGGTGGATGCGCACCGAGCCATCCCGACCATCTGGCGAGGCGATCAGGCGCCACCGGCCTTGCTTGCTCGCCGGGTCGAAAAACTTCTCTTCATAGCTGGGCTCGACCCCCTTCACATCGGGTTGAATCCAGATCTGCAGAAAGTGCACAGGTTCGGTGTGCGAGTGATTAAATTCGCTATGCATCACGCCCGTGCCGGCGCTCATTCGCTGAACATGGCCGTAGCGGATCACCGACCCACTGCCTGTGCTGTCCTTATGCTCAAGGGCCCCATCGAGCACGTACGAAATGATTTCCATATCACTGTGTCCGTGAGCCCCGAAACCGCGGCCGGGCTGCACCCGGTCTTCGTTAATCACGCGCAAGGGACCAAAACCCATATGGTTGGGATCGTGGTAGTGCGCAAATGAAAACGAGTGACGCGAGCTTAGCCAACCGTGTTCGGCGACACCTCGGTCTTCGCTTTTTCGTACTTCGATCATCATCTTCTCCTTGAAACGTTGCGCTGAATATGTGCAGCAACAACGCTGAGTATGTGCAGCAAGAATGAGTGGCTTGAGTTCCGTGCGCAATGACGTTTGCCTCTCGCCCGCGCGGTGACAGCTCAAGTGGGCTGCCGTGCTGGGGATGTTCGGAGAATGTCCCCTTACAACCGTCTCTGATTGAACTTTAACTGTTCAGTTTCTGGAGAAAAACCGGTGATCAAGGAACGAATTGTTCCGTTTTTATGAGCAATATCGAGGCCGTATGATGAAGTTTCCGCGACGTTCGGGTAGCCCGCGGGAGCCGTTGAGACTGACACCACGGGTTAATTGCAAGCGCTCTGGCGCCGGACGCCGCCTGTCGCGTTCGGCGAGCAGACAGGGTTGTTGTAAGACGAGAAAGCCTATGGGGTGAGCCGTAGTATGAGGCTCTCGAATAACAGAGGGGCTAGGAGGGGACGGGCGGGTGCCGCACGAAGCTCTGCCACGCGTGCAGTAGCCAGCATGTCGAGGGGTAGAGGGGCGGTCCCAAGGAGCGCTGGGCCGCAAACCGCGGCCCAGTGAAGCTTGCTTAAGCTTTCTTCACGAACTCTGATTTCAGGCTCATCGAGCCGAAACCGTCTATTCTGCATTCGATGTCGTGGTCGCGATCCACCAATCGTATGTTGCGCACGCGGGTGCCCATCTTGATCACGCCGCCCGAACCTTTGGGCTTCAAGTCTTTGATCACGACAACCGTGTCGCCGTCTTCCAGCACATTGCCGAACGCGTCTCGGTAAACCCTGACGTCTTCGTCGGCGGAATCTTCTGGCTGATTGGACCACTCATGCGCGCATTCAGGACAGATCAGCAAGCCGGCATCTTCGTAGGTGTACTCGGATTGGCATTGGGGGCAAGGGGGAAGTTCAGACATGGTTCTCCACGATGAAGGGGCCTCGAGAGGGACGCCCCAAACATAACATAATGGGGTTTCGGAGCTGGAGCGTGTGATGAACAGCCCCTATTCATGTGCCGCGACCTTCATAGCCTAATCGCCTACACGAGTCATCGGGTGAATCAACTTGGAACGAGCGTGTTACTCTGCGGTGCAAGCTCGTGGCGCCAGCCCTGCTCGGACACAATGTGCCCATCGCCTGAAGTTTGCTTATTAACTTGAAACGTATGGCGCATCAATCCACCGCGTACTGTAGATTGCCGCGAAGGAAGGGGGCCGAGCTCTCTGACTTGACCCTCCAGGGCGGGTCGCCGCCGGTGACTCTTGTGCCTCTCCAGCGTCAGGCAGATGACGGGCGTCCAGAGAGTTGTGACGCAGCCCGGCGGGCCGACGAGAAGGACATTGGCTTCTTCAGCTACCAGCGGTCACCCGCTGCTATGGCCGTCACCCGGGCCTTGAAGAGCTCCTCAACGTACTACCTGTGTAGCCGAGCGTCCTCCGCCTCCAGCTCGATCATACGCACGAATAGTGTCGTCATATCGAATTGAGCCTGGATTGGGCTCCACGAGTTGCCGCTGCGCCGCGGCCGAATATATACCAACCCCTCGCTCACTGGTCTTTCGGAGAGACTGGGCAGCTCAAATCGCCTTCTTCACACGATAAATAGGCTTTAAAGTCCTTGATTCGTGCTTGGGTAAGCCTGTCACGACACAAACTTACCAACATCCCATAGGCACTGCCAGCCTGTGAGTTAGCGGTCGCAAAGTCACATTCGGCATCACGAAAGGTGATCCAAGATCTTTGAGCTGCGACGAACTTCTTCGCTGAGTCGGGGTCTTGATTCAAGCGATTTTTAATTTCTTTATAGAGCTTATTCAGCTCCGAATCCGACTCCTTATAGCTATTGTTCGTGCATTCATTGAGGGTACGCTGGTCGCTGGCGTCGCTACAGTTAGACGGGTGCGAATAAGCTAAAGGCATTACGGAGCTGAGCGCGAGAAGCGCAACCGTAAAAGATGAGTAAATTCTCATTATTTCTTGTTCCTTAGTTGTTATGTGGCACGCTTGCGTGGCTCATGGTGTCGAACCCAGAGATTTGGTTTTCAACTCATCAACTCTGCCAGCGTCAACTTCGCCTAGCACAGCCAGCGTTACTTCCCGAGTAAGAGGGCAATGCAACGGTAGGGCGAATCCATATTTGTCCTGCTCAAAAAGCCTGCCTACCACTTTTACCGGCAATTCGGAATTGATGTACGCGTAATATTCAAGTACTGAAGCATCCGCAATAATGGCGGTATGAATCGACCCCGGTTTTCTAGACAGTCCCGTTCTTCAAAAAATAACGCTTTTCG
>CAZMVM010000164.1:0-7153 GCA_964569785.1 uncultured Pigmentiphaga sp.
ATCGGTCAATACAAAGCCGTGACATTTTCCGGTAGCTTACCACCGGGTGTGCCACTTGATTTTTACGGCGACCTGATCCGTATCGCGCATGATGCGGATGTGCTCACATTTTTGGATAGCAGCAACCAGACTGCGCTAGCACACGGCCTTGAGGCGAAACCTTTTCTGGTAAAACCGAACGAGGATGAAATCGCGGCGCTGCTTGAGAAATCGCTTAGAAGTTCAACCGACTATGCTCAGGCAGCCATAGTGCTTTCCCAGCGTTATGGTTCGATCGTGGTCCTCTCTTTAGGCGCGCAGGGTGCTATCGTTGCATGGAATACAAAAGTAATACATGTCCAAAATCCGCCTGTGGATGCAAAGAGTGCGGTTGGATCGGGAGATTGTATGCTGGCCGGTCTTGCCTATGGTTTCACACGAAATCTCCCCTTTGAGGAGGCGCTTAAGTACGGTGTAGCCGCTGGAACTGCGAATACACTGCTGGTCGGCGCGGGCACTTTCACCCTGGATGACTTCGAGCGTGTTCTTAGCGAAATTTCACTGTCCTACGTTTAGTCATTTAGGATCGAGAGCCAATGACATTACAGGATCAGTCATAGCCTCTCTTTGAGCCAACATCGCCCGACCTTTGGCGTTTCCAGCCATGGCGCTGAATGTCAACGGGAAAAGCAACTTACCTGTGGGGATATCGAACTTATTCGCACTGATGTTCCCCGCAAAACCTGCATAGTTACCTCCTCAACTTGAACCGATTTCCCCCGAAAAGGATCATACCATGCTGCTGCACAAAGTACTGCGTCAGGGCGTAGCGCCGCTAACGCAACTTCACGGGCAGAGCTAGGCGACCTTCCAGGCTAATCACGCTGCGGAGATCCGGACCCTGAGAGCTTGACGCCTATCCCCGACGACTTGGAGCGTACGGCGGGCTATCTGGGGAACTTCTGGGGCACTCGGAAGCCTGCGGCGATGACACCGAAGCGCGGCATGAGTTGGTGAGGCTGATGGTGAAGCGGGTTTATGTGAGAGATGACGAGATGGCGGTTATGACGCTCCGCTCGGATTACCACATCGTTCTGGGCCATAGACTAAACGCGTCAACGGAAGTTCCGGTTGACCCACTCATATACACGATCGGGAGCGACAGGCGTCGTATTATCGTGCTCCACCTGCTGTTGCATAGCTACACTATCATAGTGCCCAATCTTCCATCCTGGGGCATGGTCGAAGTTGTCTGCACACACTTTAACAGGTACACCAGGGGCGAAAAGCTTACTCTGTACTGGGATGTCTCGATGCATGTTCTTGCATCGTTACTCCTCCACCCCTCAAACCATTCACGGTTGTGTAGCGTAATCCTGGAGTGGCTAGGCTAGCTCACACACCGCGTGAGTCACGTTACGCTTAATCCGCTAGAATGCAAAACCTGCAGATCTTTGGTGACGAGATATGCCTCACATGCCGGGGTGTGCTCGATGAGCGCGAGACCACGTTCCGGTCCCATAACCATGAGCGCAGTCGCGAGCGCATCGGCTTCCATTCCACTTGAAGCGAGAACGGTCGCGCTAGCAAGTTCTGGGGAAGAAATCCCGGTTCGTGGATCAAGGATATGGTGCGCTGCCAGCGTGTCGGAAAATGGCTGCATGTAATAACCCGACGTGGCGGCGGCTTGCTCTGTTACGTTGAAGGTAAGCAACAGATCTGCATGATCGCCGCGCGGCGATTGTAGTCCTACGCGCCACGGGGTGTTTTGCGCTTTTGTGCCAGACGCAAGAAGATCGCCGCCAGCCTCAACCAGCACATTGTGAAAACCATGCTCGCGAAGAATGCGCGTTCCTTCATCAACAATGTAGCCCTTGGCGATACCATCCAGTGTGATGCTCATGCCGGGCTGGGCGAACGACACAGTCTGGTTGGCGATCTCTAGATACTGATGGCCGATGCGCTTCATCGCGAAGGCGATGCTTGCTTCCGAAGGCAATCCCAACCCTGCATCCATGCTGCCTTGATAGAGGTCTACTAGGGGCTTTACCGTGATATCGAAGGCCCCATCGGTGAGCACAGAAATGCGTTTCGCCTCTCGCAACACATGAAGCAATTGTGAATCGGCTGCCGCAATGGAGCCATCACGGTTTAAGCGCGAAAGCTGGCTGGCAGGCTGATAACGGCTGAAAACAGCTTCCAGATCCGACATCTGATCGAAACATGCGTTGATTGCTGCTTGTCCGGCTTGGACATCATCTGTCACAAGCGCAAGATTGACTATAGTTCCCATCAAGAGCCGCGTATCTGTAACGGTCCGAGGTGATGCCGCAGTGCGTTCGTTTCGGCCAAGTGCCAATGCCGTTAGTCCTACAACGCTGCTTGCGCCGACAATGCGGAGGAAATTACGACGTGTAACTCGTTGGGTGTTCATCTGTTTCGCCTAGTTGTCCTCGGTCGTAGATCCGCCGGGATCGTTTGCGCTGGCTGGCGCTGACGGATACAGCGTGGCAAGCGGATTGTCAGGGACGACGTAGCCATCGCTTGAAGACTCCGACTGCTCAAGCGTGTCGGTAACGTTTGTGCCTAATTGCAGCGCCAAAAGCGAAATCGACACGACGACAAATGCCAGGATAACCACTTCTATGAAGCGGCCTTTGTTCTTGGATTGATTCTTTCCCATAGCTCTCTTACCCATTGCCGTACGATGCGAATGAATTCAACGATGGGGTGGATCGGGCACAGATAGGTGCACCACGGACGCTTGACGAACAGGGCGACAATTAGCACAAGCGCCAGAACCGCGACCTGGAACGTGGATCCGAAGAAGCTAAACAGCGTGCCGAAGATTTCGAAACTCGCTGTGCCCGGATTGCGGAAGTAGATCCCGAGCAGAATAGCCGCTAGAGCGAGACCGCGTTGGAGCCATGCCAGCCAGTGACGGTGTTTTGGCAAGGCGTACACTTTTGCGCCACCGATCGCGCCCATACATTCCTGCGCTGCGCCGAAGGGACAGAACCACTCGCAATACGGATTTTTGTTGTTTGCCGTGACGACAAAGATCAGTCCTCCGATCAGCAAGTACCAGTAAAGACTCGTCTGCCAGGGCGGCCAATAGCCCAGCAAGAGCTTGCAGAAATAGGCAACCGTGATCGGGATATTGTAGATGAACCCCAAAACTATCAGCCCCACCAACATCGATCCCCAACGCACCTGTTTCTTATACTTGAAGCCCCGGCGATGCCCGATGTAACCCACGATGAATAGGCCGAGCACTGTCACTTCTGGAATACCAATTTGAAGTGACGGGGCTTCCGATTCGGCGACCGCAAGACCAATCTCACCCGCAGCGGCTCGGCTTCCATCCCGAGTTGCCTCAGCGAGAGCGCGAGACGTATAGGTTGCCCCCGTCACGCTATCCACGCCTTCCCCTAGTAGGAAACTATCCGCGTATGATTTTCCAGCAAGTGCCTCTAGAAGATCTGCTTTCATCACGCGGTCGAACCACCCGGGCGTCTCTTTGTGGTTCACAACATGCAGCCCAATGATCTGGCCGTCCAGGTTGGTTGCTACGGCAACTTCAAGCGGGCCGCCATAGCCATTGGCTGTGCCAATAGAAACATACCCGAGCAACGTACGCTCATTATCTTCTGCCCGCGCGCTGTAAACGCCGCTGTCAAGCCGCTCAAAGGTGTCGGCTTGTGGCATGGCTTTCTCAACCGAATCCAGCAACGCCATCTCGGCGCGGCTGCTGCCAATAACCCAAACTACGCCGATTAATGCTACCGCGACAACTGCCAGAATACGCTCGATGCGACGGCGCTTATCCCGTTTCGACAGGCGCTTGGACACGGTGTTTTGGGTTTGAGTGCTATGGTTTAGAGTGGTCACTATGCGGACACCTCAGCTAACAACTGGTGCGCGCGGCTGGCTTCTGTTTCGAGGCCGATGGATGAGAAAATTTCAGCGGCTTCCTGAGAACATTCTTGTGCTCGCTTACGGTTGTTTTGCTCGTGATATGCCAGCGCCAGCATCGTCAATTGTTCGGCTTCAAGCGCTCGTATTTTGTGCTGGCGTGAAAGGTCCACAGCATGTAGATGGTATGGAATCGCTTCGTCGATGCGGCCCGATTCTGCTAGCGCCACACCAATTCGCCCGACTACATGGGCTTTATCAACTTCGCGTTCAAGCTCCTGAAGTACGCTAGAAACAGCTTCCAACGGTTCCAGTGCCTGATCGTACTGTTCCATTGCCAAATAGGATTCGCCTAGATGAAGCAGCATGTTAGCTTCGTAATTGCGGTCGCCGATGGTCTGCGCATATTCGATCGCATTGTGTAGCACGTCAAGCGCTTCGGCATGCTCACCGAGTTGATGGTAGGTCAGCGCGGCAGACTCGAAGAACAGAAAAGCGGACTCATAGCGCGCTAGCCCTTGAGATAGCGCGATGCCCTGATGTGCGAGGGACACGATCCGGTCTGGCATCTTTAGCTTGTGCAAACACTGGATTGTGTGTTGTAACGCGGTCAGCTCGGCGTCCTGCTCGCCACTGTCTCGTGCTACGATGAGGACGCGCTCGAAGACCTGCAGCGCTTGTGAGAATAATCCTTGCCACACGAAAACCGTTCCCAGATTGAGCAAATACCCGCACTCAGGTCGACTTTCGCCGAGATTGTTTGCCCACGCTGTCGCCATCTCGAAGTAAGTCTGAGCGCTCTCAAATGCAGCCCTTGAGGTTTCGATATCGCCTAACACCCCGAAGACTTTCATCAGATGCCGCTTGTCGCTAATCTCATTCGCGAGGGCGCGAGCAGCTTCCACTATGTTTAGCGCAGCGATCGGATCGCCGGAATTTGCGAGGATCTGGCCCTGGGTAATCAAGGCGTCACATTCCATACCCTGATCCGCTTGAGCTTGTGCCAGGTCCACGATACGCTCAATGATCTCAAAGGCATTGTGGAAGCGACCGGCCTCTTGGTATACAGCGGCTTTCAGCCCGAGACAGTGGGCTAAGAAGGATAGGTCGTCCAGAGAAGCAGCTAGTTTTTCAGCTTCGTCAAGCGCTTCAACACCCTGATCAAATACCCGTGTCTTAAAAAGAGCTGCGCCAAGATCGATCAGCGCGAGGCTTAGCTGCTGGGGGAGCTTACCCTGGCGTGCGTGGTCCACAGCCGCCCGGCAAGCAATCAGGTGTTGTTGGCGATCTTCGTGCATAACAGTTGTCATACGTCACTCGTATGGGTCAGGAACACGAGGAAGAGACAGCTCTCTCCCTCGTGTTTTTCTCGGATGATGCAATCTCTAGGCTTTTACGCTGGTGTCTTTGGAACCTGCGCCCAACAGGCGCCAGAGACCCACGCCCAGAATCAGGCTGATGAACAGCATCAACAGCATAAGCTTGAGACCCGCGCTGGCTTCATTTTCACCGGCTAGCGTGCCGTAGGTGAAGAAGGACATGGTAAACAGACCGTACCACAGTACGATCAGCACCCATTTCCACCAAGTGAGGCGCCAACCCTGGTCTTCAGCAAAGGCCTTGAATGCCATCGCCACCAGAACCAGGACTACACCCATCAAGAGCCAGAAGAAATCACTGCCAAAGAACATGGTTTACGCTCCTGGTTTGACGATCTGGATATCGAGATACTTTTCAGCGTTCATGAACGACGGTGCGGGCCGGTAACTGGCAAGCTCACCCTCAGGCGGCCGGCGATAGTCAATCGCCTCGGGTGCATCGAAGAAGTTCTTTTGCATCCATAGGAGGCCGCTGTTCACGACGCCCGTTGGGTCGCGGGGATCGAGCGTGCGCGCCACGTCGTGGATCCAGTTGTCCTTACGGCTGTAGGGGCAGGTCGCTACGCATAAGCGGCAACCCATCGGGCCCATCGACTCGCGCCAGAAGTTGTAGCAGGCGCCGTTGTTGATGTACCAGTGCTCGTAGCCGCGCAATACCATGCCATCCGGCGAGTCGGCCATTGAGATAGCCCCGGAGGGACAGCTTTCGGCGCAGAGCTTGCATTTTTTGCAGAACTCGGACACGCCAAAGTCGATTGGCTTGTCGAGCGCCATAGGCAGGCTGGTGGTGATCTGCGCCATGCGGCAGTTTCCACCCAACTCTGGCGTGATGCAATATCCCGTGCGGCCCACTTCGCCTAGCCCTGCTTCGATCGCATGAGGCGGTACGATCAGGTCGTACCCTTTCATGGGCGTGTGCGCGCGAGCGGGATAGCCCATCGATTTCAAGCAGCCTTCCAGGCGGATGGCAGCCGTCGAAACCCGATCATAACCGTCGTAGCTCGTACCGAACTGCGGATTGCTGAGGACAACGTCCCATTCCATGGGAACGCCGATGACGATCGAGTATTCCCAGTGATCGGGCATCTTGGAGTAGTCATAATCCTCAGGGCAGCCGCGCCACCCTTCAGAGTAGAGCCAGTCCGGGTTCGTCTTGGTGATGCCAACCAGTGTCGCGCCGTAGCGATGTGCAACCTCTTTAATAAACTCGGCAGCAAGCTCTGGTGATTTGAAAGGTAGCGGTTCGCCAAGCGGATTTGATACAGGCGGCAAATCCGCGCTCACGCGCGTTGTGATGACGAAGTCCGACTCCTCTGGAGGAGTCTCGGGCGTCGGCAGCCACGCGCCGTGTGCTTCGAAACCAGCGCTATAGGCATCCGCGAGTCTGTAGTATGAGCCATACTTCTCGCGGTCAGCCATGTTGTTGGGGATGGTCTCGCTGAAGGTCTTGTAGTCCCACTCAAGACGTTCAGGAAACTCATTGTAGAAGTCAACCAGCGGCTTCGGCACACCCAGATCCTCGATCGGATCGCCAAGTTGCCAGTCTGGATTGTCTTTAAATGCTGCCTCAAAGGTCGCAACCCGGCCGAAGACGTAGTCGGTCATGTGACTGGGGCGCGTGGCTTCTCCCACTGGGAGATGTGCGGGTCCGTCAAACTCGAAAGGTTTGCGGTTAAAGAACTGGGTGCTTGGATTGAAAGATTCCCAGCCGGTATAAGACTCCGGGTTTTTCCCGGCCTCGGTCCCTGCAGCTACCATCCCGCCAGCTTGGGCCGCGACACCCACTAAACCGGCGATTTTGAGGAAACTGCGGCGGGATAGAGTTGCTGACGTTTTTTGCTCTTCGCTCATGGCCTCTCCTCCACAAAGTGGTTCTGTTT
>CAZMVM010000165.1:0-7130 GCA_964569785.1 uncultured Pigmentiphaga sp.
TTGTTGAGACGCACGCAAGCCCTGCTCGTCTTCACGGCGCACGAGATCGGCCATGTAGATGTCGTACCAGGCGCGCATGGACATGCCGTTATTGATGGTGACCGGCTGGATGGGTGCATGAGGGAAAATGAAGCGCAGCGGGCCGAGTTCACCAAGCTTAAGTTCGGGTACGATCGGGACGAAATCGTTGCCGTCGGCGCCCAGGCCGTGCATCCAGATGACAGAAAAGCGCGGCTCGGAACCGGTTTCAATCTCGACGCAGTCGAGCAGGGGGGAAGAAGTATCGTTCATGCCGGGATTTTAGCTGTGGCAACTGTAAACGTCATGATGTGCATGGCAGAATGCAGCAAGCCGAGCACTTGAAAAACTTTAACAGCGAATTTGTTGCCATGCTGAACGCCCGCACATTGCATTATCTGGCCGAAGTAATACGCAAGGGGTCTGTCCGCCGGGCGGCGGCGTCTCTGGGGGTCGACGCCACGGCCATCAGCCGACGTATCAAAGCTCTAGAGGACGATATCGGCCTACAAGTATGCGAACGTACGACATACGGAATGCGCGCAACTGAGGCAGGCGAGCTGTTATTGCGCCATTATCAAAGCCGTAGAACCGCAGAAGAAGCCGTGATGTCGCGGCTGGATGCCATGCGTGGCCTGCATACCGGCCAGGTTCGCATCGCCGTGGGTGAAGGGTTTATCGCCGACTTGATCGCCGCCCCCTTGCAGTCTTTTTTGGCGAGGCACCCCGGCATTGCGCTGGAAGTGAACATGGCGGGGATGCAGGAGGCGGTGCAACTGTTGAAAGGTTACGACACGGACATTGCGCTGCTGTACGCACCACTGCATAACTCCGATCTGAGTGCGCATGTGGAGACACGTCACCCACTGCATCTAATCGTCTCTCCGAGCCATGCTCTCGCTCGCAGTACGCATCCGCTTGAGCTGGCCGATATTCAGAAATATCGCCTGGCGCTCATGGGCAACCAGTTCGGCATGGGGTTGCTGATCAGTATGCTGGCGCAGCAGGAGGGGGTTCAGCTTGCGCCGGTGCTGCGCACCAATTCGGTGGCGGTGTCGCGGCAATTCGTTCTCTCAGGCGCTGGGGTGACATTCATGCCTGAAATCACCGTACAGGAGGACGTGCAGCGGGGCAATCTGGTGGTGTTGCCCATGCATAACCCCTTGCTGGCCGGCGCACGCGCACAAATTGCCAGTCTGGCGGATCGTAGCCTTACCGTTGCTACACAAGCTTTTCTGGATCATCTGCGCCGGCATATGCGTTTTTTCCGCGAAGATGCCCCACAGCGTCACCACATGGCGTAATGAGTGTAGCTGAAACGACTACGGTATCCAGATTGATTTGTCTACACGGCCACAGATAGCATTCATATGCCGTACGTGTGCGTAAGTCACTAAGGTTATTCGATATATCAACAACCAAGAGGGGGCTCCATGGATATGAGCGTCACTACTAATCTCATAAAGAAATTGTGCGCAGCGGGTGTGCTGGGCTTGGCGGGTCTGGGGATGGCTTCTGCAGCCACTACAGTGAACCTTAGCTATAACGGCGCGCCAGATCCCGAGAAGAACGCAGTACACGTGTTCGCCCAGAACCTAAAAGATCTGGTTGAAGAAAAAACCGGGGGAGAGCTCAAGATCAACCTCTACCCGAACAGCATGCTGGGCGATGAAGAGGCCCGCATGGAGCAGACCATGGCTGCTCCCAACTTGAACATTGCGTCATTTACGGGCGTATCTCCGTTGGCACCCGAAATCTTCGTCAGCGCCATTCCCTTCATGTTCAGCGATTTTGAAGCTGCACGCCGTTTCTTCGATGAAGGTGAATACTGGCAGAGCCTGACCAAGACCTTCCGCGAGCGCACAGGCGTCGAGATCTTGGCCGTGGTGGAAGAGGGTGGCTTCCTGGCGTTCACGAATAGCAAGCGCGCGATTCGCACACCGGAAGACTTCAAGGGCTTACGTTTCCGCGCCATGGACCCAAGCCAGGTGGCGCTCTATGAGTCGTTTGGTGCGTCCGGTACCCCCATTCCCTGGACGGAAGTCTACATGGCGCTGCGCACGGGCGTGGCTGACGGTCAGATGAACCCGCCCATGTACATCATCCTGGGAAGCTTGCACGAGGTGCAGAAATATCTGACGCTTGCCAACATTCAGTATTCCGACCAGTTCTTGGTCGCAAATGGCGCCTTCCTCGACTCCTTGCCGGAAAATGTGCGCAAGGCTTTCGACGAAGCCGTGCAGGAAGCCAATGCCAAGGCGCGCGCCGATAACGAGCGGCAGGTGAACGCGCGGATCCAATTCCTGGCAGACGCGGGTATGGAAGTCATTCACCTGACAGACGACGAAATGGCACAGTTCCGCCGTCTCGCACAGCCCTCTTACATGCGTTGGCTGTCTGAGCAGAGCATCGACAAGAAGTGGATCGACATGGCGCTCAAGGATGCCGGCTTTGAGCCGGTTCAGGAGTGATCCAGGCGGAATCGTGACATGAACAATAGCTCCTTGCGTGAAACACTGCTTAGGGGCAGCCGTGTGGCGACGATCACCGTCGCCACCGTCCTGCTGTTTGGCAATCTCCTGGTCATCCTCTATGGCGTATTTATGCGCTATGTCGGGGGTGGCGCTCCGATCTGGATGGACGAGCTCGCCCGCTTTCTCATTATTGGAACTGTGATGCTGGCGGCCGGCGCAGTGTGGGCGGAAGGTATCCACATGCGTGTCCCCCTGATAGAGCGCATGATTCCACGCAAGGCGGGGCGTGTGCTGGCTCTATATCAGTGGTTGTTGACGGTTGTCCTGTCATTTGCCGCTGCTTGGATAAGCTGGCGGTATGCCCAGTCCATTAGCCTGTTCAAGACCATGGGTTTGGGCATCAGCCGCAGTATTCCTGTGATGGCGCTTCCGTTAGGTTTTGCGGTTTTGGGCTGGCACGCGCTCCTGTACGGGCCGCGCCACCTCCCCGTCCAGGAAGCGGAAGGGGCGTGAGATGCTGATTGCCATTCTTCTTACTTTCCTGGTGCAGGTGCTTCTCGGTCTACCTCTGTTTCTTTCTCTGCTCACCAGTGCAGTGGTCGGTTTCTTCTTTATCGATCCGACCATGATTCCACGCATGATGCCGCAGCAGTTTTACGGGGGAATCAACGCGTTTTCGCTGATGGCCATTCCGTTGTTCATCCTGGCGGGAAATCTCATGAACGCTGCGGGCATGACCGACCAGCTCATGCGGCTCGCGCGCTTGCTGGTGGGGCATTTGCGTGGGGGACTGGGCCACGTCAACGTTCTTTCCAGTGTGTTCTTCGCCGGTGTCAACGGGTCGGCGGTAGCGGATACGTCCGCACTCGGTCCGCTGCTAGTGCCTTCCATGCAGAAGGAAGGCTATGACAAAGCGTTTGCCGCGGGGCTGACGGCCGGCAGCTCGCTTGTGGGGCCCATCATTCCCCCTAGCATTTTCATGATTCTGTACGCCTCGCTGACCAACGTGTCAGTGGGCAGCCTGTTCCTGGCCGGAGTAGTGCCGGGCCTGATCATTGCCGCTGCCTTTATGACGATGAACGCATGGTATGCCCGCCGTCATCAGTTGCCGCGTAGTGGGCAGGCACCTTCAATCAGCGAATTGACCCGAGCCACATTAGAGTCGTTGCCGGCGCTGGTAGCCCCGGTGATTATTGTGATGGGCATCGTGATGGGGGTGGTGACCCCCACGGAATCGGGTGGTCTGATTGCCTTATATGTTGTCGTATGTGGCGTGTTGCAGCGGCGCTTGAAGCTGCGCGCCGTTTGGGCGGCATTCGCCGAGACGGCCCGCCTTACATCGGCGATCTTTTTGATTATGGCGGCGTCAGCCACGATCAGCTGGCAGCTGTCCTATGCGCAGGTACCGGCTCAGTTGACCCAGTTCTTTACTCCATTTATCGACAGCCCGATTCTTGTGCTGCTCATGTTGACGGGCATTATCTTTATTGTCGGCATGTTTATGGAAGAAGTGTCGGCGCTGATGCTGCTTACGCCGATCCTGATGCCCGTAGCGCTCGCAGCCGGTATTGATCCGATTCATCTTGGCGTTATCGTTACATTGAACATAACCATCGCGCTCATTACTCCGCCAATGGGTGCATGTCTGCATGTGGCTGCTGCGGTGAGCCGGCTTGAGATAACGTCGCTGTTCCGTACGATCTGGCCCTTTGTGGTTGTCGCGTTGACGGTCGTACTTCTTTTGATTGTGTTCCCCCAGCTTACGCTCTGGCTGCCGGGGTTGTTCTCATGATTCAGCCCGTTTTGCCCCTCGACGCGGATACATCGCTTGCATCAATCCCGGCACTGCCCGAGCCCGATTGGAATCGTGTAGGCCGGATACCCATTACGCATAAGGACGAGCAATTGGTGCCAACCAGCCTGCTGCCTCGCCCACTTCTTACCTATCCCGTCTATGCCCGTCAGGGCCTGCCGGGGGCAGGGAATGAGTGTCTGGTGCGCGAAGAGGTGGGCCGTCGTCTGCGGCTTGCCGCACAAAATTTGCCTGAAGGTCTGTCGCTGGTGATTCTGGATGGCTGGCGCCCCTGGCAAGTCCAGAAACAGCTCTTTGAAACCTATCTCGATGTCCTGCGACAGCGGCATCCAGAAGAGTCAGAAGACATCCTGGTGGAGCGAACGCGGGAATTCGTTTCGCTGCCCAGTGTCGATCCGGATAGTCCCAGCCCGCACCTAACGGGCGGTTCAGTGGATGTCACCTTGTGTGGCCCCGATGGGGTCTGGCTCGATATGGGCACATCGTTCGACGCGACGGAACCGGCGTCGCACACAGCTTATTTCGAGCCTGGCCAGCCGGGCGCCGCACTTCAGCTCGCTGAGCTTTACCGCCACCGCCGTCGGCTGCTGTATCACGTGATGTGGAAAGCAGGTTTCACCAACCTGCCAACCGAATGGTGGCACTTCGACTACGGGAACCAGTTGTGGGCCTGGCATTCGGGTAAGGAACAAGCCTTTTACGGCCCCGCGCCAATGGAAGGCAGTGTGCCTCTGATGCCTCTTGGACTTCCCGTGCAGCCATAGTGGCTGCACGGGGGCGACTTCCCAGTTGAAGCCTTCAGTCCAGGTTTAAGGCCTTGAGGGCTTGAAATAACGCCCGGTAATGCTTGCGTTGCGGCTCGCTTCCAGGCGGTAGAGCTTCGTTGTGCTTCGCTTCTTTTCTTGCTGCGCGAATGGTGGCACGGAACTGCTGCACGTCCGGGACTTCGCAGCGCTGTAACAATTCCGTTAGGGCGTCGTCGTCGCGCAGCAGCAGGTCGCGCAGATTCTCCAGGCGATGCTGTGCACGAACCTCTTCACGAGATCCGTGTTTCCAGGTGTCGAGCTGGGCGCGAATCGCAGCGGCGTTGACCTCGTCGTTCCGCATCAGCTTGCCGACATAATGAATCTGGCGACGCCGGCCTTCGCGGCTGGCGGTTCGTTGAGCCAGGCGAATGGCGTCGAAAAGATCTTGCGGCAACTCCAATTTACGCAGACGCTCAGGCGGCAGGTCCACCAGTTGCTTTCCAAGCTCGGTAAGCGCGAGCATCTCGCGCTTTACCTGTGACTTGCTGGGGCGGTCGTACAGTTCGGCGCAAGCGCCGTCATCGTCTGGGGTGTCTGAAGGTAAGTGGCTCATGGCTGACTACAATACGCGGTTTCTGCAGCTATGATAAAGCGAAATTGGCACACCGCCTCACCTGTGTCTGTGCAAGCCAAGGTCGAACCTCTATTCTGAAGAGCATCATGAGCGAACAACGTTTGGCGTCTCTGCCAATTGCTGAACAACAGGCCCATTTCCGTGAAGTCGTTTCCGACGCGCTGTCACACGCAAAGAGCCAAGGGGCTACCGAGGCCGTAGCAGAGATTTCCGAGAGCAAGGGGTTGGTGGTTTCAGTACGTGAAGGCGATATTGAAACTATCGAACAGACTCGCGATCGTTCGCTCAATGTCACGGTTTATGCCGGCAAGAGGCGGGGTTCCGCGTCAACATCTGATTTCTCGGCGCAGGCATTGCGCGAAACGGTGGAGGCCGCCTGGCATATCGCCCGCTATACGGCGCAAGACGATGCGGCGGGCCTGCCGGACCCGGAAATGCTTGCGATGGGGCCTCACCCAGATCTGCAACTGCATCACCCTTGGGACATCGGCGCCGACGAGGCCGCGCAGCTGGCCATTCAGGCCGAGCAGGCGGCTCGCGCAACCAGCAAGCTAATTACCAATACTGACGGCGCTTCGATCGATACGTTCGAGGGGCATTTCGTGCTGGGTAATAGCGCGGGCTTTATGGGCGGATATCCCTACAGCCGCCATACGATCGGGGTGTCGCCGATCGCCGGCAAGGGCGACAACATGCAGCGCGACTACTGGTACAGTTCCGCCCGCGACTGGCGGGTGCTCGCCAAGCCGGAAGACGTCGGCCGCTATGCCGCTGAACGCACGTTAGCGCGTTTGTCGGCACGTCGCATCAAGACCGGCCGTTACCCGGTTCTTTTCGAGGCACCGCTGGCTGTCGGTCTGGTGGGCGCACTGGTACACGCCGCGAGCGGAGGGGCTCTCTATCGCAAGGCGAGTTTCCTTCTAGATGCGGTGGGCAAGCCCGTCATGGCCGACCATCTCGATCTCTACGAGAATCCATGGATCTCTGCCGCAGTCGGCAGCGGGGCCTTCGACGCCGAAGGGGTGCGCACTGCGCCTCGCTCTGTCGTACAAGGGGGCGTTCTGCAAGGCTACTTCCTGTCGACTTATACCGGACGCAAGTTGGGATTGCCCACTACCGGTAATGCGGGCGGTTCGCACAACCTCGAGCTGCGTTCAAGGCTGACCCGCGATGACGACGACCTTCGTGCGATGCTGAGCAAAATGGGAACAGGGCTTCTGGTAACCGAACTGATCGGTCAAGGCGTCAACTACGTCACGGGCGACTATTCGCGCGGCGCCTTCGGCTATTGGGTTGAGAACGGCGAAATACAGCATGCGGTGCAGGAAATCACCATTGCCGGTAATTTGGCTGACATGTTGCGGCAGATTGTCGCAGTCGGCAGCGATGCCGTGACGCGTGGTGCTCGGCGCAGCGGTTCGATACTGATCGAACAAATGTCCATC
>CAZMVM010000166.1:0-7109 GCA_964569785.1 uncultured Pigmentiphaga sp.
AGCTCAACATCGATCGCCCGCTGGTGATGGGTATAGTTAACATCACGCCCGACTCATTTTCCGATGGCGGTCAGCACGATCGTGCTGACGCTGCGATTGCGCACGCACGCGAGCTCGTTCAACAAGGGGCCGACCTGTTGGATATAGGGGGTGAATCCACCCGGCCGGGTGCGCCCCCCGTGGCGGCAACCGAGGAGTGCGCTCGTGTGCTCCCCGTCATCGAGGGCTTACGTGATCTGGATGTACCGCTGTCGATCGACACACTTAAGCCGGAAGTGATGCAGGCCGCCCTAGATGCAGGCGCCGACATCCTAAACGACATTAGCGGATTCCGCAGTCCCCTCGCGCGGGAGGTTGCTGCGCGACACCCGCGGTGTGGTGTCATCACCATGCACATGCAAGGGACGCCACAGACCATGCAGGAGGCGCCCGTTTATCAAGACGTGGTAAGCGAGGTGAAGGAATTTTTGGTGCATAGTGCCAGAAGTCTGGAAAGCGCTGGCGTCGCGCGCGACCGCATTATGCTCGATCCCGGATTCGGCTTTGGCAAAACCGTCGAGCACAATTACACGCTCCTAGCCCACCTGCAAGCCCTTACCGCGCAGGGCCTGCCCGTACTGGTCGGTGTCTCGCGCAAGTCTATGTTGGGCGCGATAACCGGTAAGCCCGTCAACGATCGGCTTGCCGCCAGTATTGCTGCAGCCCTTGCCGCTGCCCAGCGCGGCGCGGCCGTTCTCCGCGTTCACGACGTGGGACCGACGGTAGACGCACTCGCCATTTGGCGCACAGTTGAAACTTTCCAATGAGCCCGTTATGACAACAGCACGCAGATACTTTGGCACGGATGGCGTTCGAGGCGAGGTTGGAGGCCCAGTCATTAATGCAGAATTTGCTCTGTGTCTGGGTTATGCTGCCGGCCGGGTGCTGGCGCAACAGCCCGACACCCACTCGCGCCCTATGGTGCTGATCGGAAAAGACACCCGCATCTCGGGGTATTTGCTGGAGTCCGCGCTGGAAGCCGGGTTGGCTGCGGCAGGAGTCGACGTATTGCTGGCCGGACCGATGCCCACACCCGCCGTTGCGTATCTTACGCGTGCACTGAGACTTTCCGCGGGGATCGTCATCAGTGCGTCCCATAACCCCTATTACGACAACGGAATCAAGTTCTTTTCCGACGCTGGCATGAAGTTACCGGACGAGCTGGAAGCGCGCATCGAAGCGGTCATGGCGGAAGGCGTCGGCTGTGCCCTGTCCGAAGAACTGGGGCGTGCACGCCGGCTTGACGACGCCGCGGGCCGCTACATTGAGTTCTGTAAGAGCAGTTTTCCCAATGCGCTTGATCTCGCGGGGCTTAAGCTTGTCGTGGACGCTGCAAACGGTGCCGCCTATCAAGTTGCCCCTAGTGTATTTCGCGAGCTCGGAGCAGAAGTCATTGAAATAGGTTGCCGGCCAAACGGATTGAACATCAACGACAACATCGGTGCGACCCATCCAGAAACAGTTGCTGCGGCCGTCAAACACCACGTGGCCGACCTGGGGATTGCGCTCGACGGCGATGCCGATCGCTTGGTCATGGTGGACAACCAGGGACGCATCTACAACGGCGACGAGCTGCTGTATGTCATTGTGCGCGAACGTCTGGCCCGGTCGGCGCCAGTTCCCGGTGTTGTTGGCACATTAATGACGAACTATGCATTCGAGCGTCAGATGTCCGAATTGGGTATCGAATTCATGCGCGCCGCCGTCGGCGATCGCTATGTGCTCGAAGGTATGCTGGAAAAGGGATGGCAACTAGGTGGCGAAAGTTCCGGCCATTTGATTTGCCTTGATTGTCATACCACGGGCGATGGCATTATTGCCGCCTTGCAAGTGTTGACAGCAATCCGCCGCAATCAAGCCACCCTCCGCGATCTGGTCCACGACTTGCGCCTGTACCCACAGACGCTGATCAATGTTCCTTTGCAACCTGGTTTGAACTGGCAGGAACACGCGCGGCTTCAGGAATCCTACCGTGATGTACAAGAAGAATTAGCCGGCCGCGGCCGCGCGCTGATTCGCGCTTCCGGCACTGAACCCAAGCTGCGGCTCATGGTAGAAGCTGACGACGAAGCGCTGGCAAAACGTTGTGCGCAACGACTTGCCGACAGCTTGACATAAAGCAAAGTACGACTTAGTTCAATAAAGCAGCATACCCCGCGGCCACCGCCAGCCCTATGAACAGGATGGCGGCCGCAATCCGTACGGCGCGCACGGGTAAGCGGTGCGCAAGCCGGGCGCCCAAGTACACGGCGGGTACATTAGCCAGCATCATTCCTAGGGTTGTACCCAAGACGACGGCGCCAAACGCCTGATATTGCGCCACCATGGCTACCGTAGCGAACTGTGTCTTATCGCCCATTTCAGCGAGAAAAAAGGTAACCAGGGACGTCCCGAACACACCCAGACCGCCTGCTGTGTCAAGCTCGCTTTCGTCAAGCCGGTCGGGAATCAGTATCCAGATAGCCATGCAGGCAAACACGACGCAAAGTGTCCAACTCAGCACGACCGGTGTGAATAGGGTAACCAACCAGTTTGCCAGGACTCCCGCAAGGCCATGGTTGACGATAGTGGCCAGCAAAATGGCAGTACAGATTAAAACCGGGCGGCGAAACCGCGCGGCCAACACAAAGGCCAGTAGCTGGGTTTTATCGCCAATTTCCGCCAGGGTTACCAACCCTGTCGACACAAGTAAAGCTTCCAAAAGGACTCCCTGGAGCGCGCTAGAGGGTCGCCTCAGGGCAGCTCAAGATCAGTAACGAGGGGAACGTGGTCTGAGAGGCCAACCCACGGGCGCCCACGCAGTACACGGGCACTGCGCACGGCGAAACCACGCTGATAAATACGGTCAAGCCGCAGCCAAGGCATGGCGGCCGGGAACGTTCGGGGTGGTCGCGGTGCTACAGCTTGAGACCCGAGCCCCAATCGAATGGACCCATTACGTCCCGCCGTCGCGCCGTTGCGTACGTCGCGGAACACGCGGCTAAGCGCGCGCACGGTTTCGTGCATGGGGGGCAAGCCGGCGCCCCGCGTTTCGGGTGCACTAGCAAAAACCTCGTGCACGTTGAGCCGCTCGATCAGCATGGAAGACAGGCTGTGGTTCCAGTCATTGAAGTCGCCCGCAATCAGAATGGGTGCGTGCTCCGGCACCATCGCCTCGATGCGGTCACCAATCGCCTGCACCTGACGCGCGCGGCTCACTGCGAACAGACCCAGGTGCACGACAAAGCAATGGACTACGTGGTCACGAATGCGAACACGAGCGTGCAAAAGGCCACGTTGCTCGAGCGCATGATCGGAAATGTCCTGGTTCTCGTGATCGATAATGGGAAAACGGGATAACAGCGCGTTGCCATGATCTGTATGCCGCCGCACCGCGTTGCACCCGTAAGCCACCTCTAGCCGCAAGGCCGCCGCCAACGACTCATGTTGCGCATGGAGCAGCCCAAGACGTTCATTGCGCCCTTGCACTTCCTGCAAAAACACGAGATCAGGACTTAAATTGTGCAGGCCCAGGCGCAGCTCGTTGAACCGGGCGCGGCTGAGCACGCCCGAACGGCCCTTGTGAATGTTGTAACTGACGATACGCAAACGGGACATAAGTATTCGTGTGCGGCGGACGGGTACGCCGGGCGTTCCGCCGACCTTAGTGGGCCTTGCTTTCCACCGCGCGCACTCGAATGTGCAATTCGCGCAACTGCTTCTCATCGACAGGCGCCGGAGCCTGAGTGAGCAGGCACTGGGCGCGCTGTGTTTTGGGAAAGGCAATTACGTCACGGATGGAATCGGCTCCGGCCAGCATGGTAACGATCCGGTCAAGACCGAAGGCGACGCCCCCGTGCGGCGGCGCTCCATATTGCAAGGCGTCTAGTAAAAAACCGAACTTCGTTCGCGCTTCGTCTTCGCTGATGTTCAAAGCTCTAAACACCTTGTTCTGAACATCAGCCCGGTGAATACGCACCGAGCCGCCGCCGATCTCCGAACCGTTCAGCACCATGTCGTAGGCCTTGGCAAGCGCCTGCTCCGGATGCGACTCGAGCAAGTCTTCATGCCCATCCTTGGGGCTGGTGAAGGGATGGTGGGCCGCGGTATAGCGCTTCTCTTCCTCGTCGTACTCGAACATAGGAAAATCGACCACCCACAAAGGACGCCAGTCGTCGCTGACAAGGCCGTGCGTGCGTCCGAACTCGCTATGTCCGATCTTCACCCGCAGTGCACCCAAGGCATCGTTGACCACCTTGGCACGGTCGGCACCAAAGAAAATAATGTCGCCGCTTTGCGCACCCGTGCGCTCGAGCAGAGTGGCCAAAGCCGCATCGTGAATGTTCTTCACAATGGGTGCTTGCAGCCCCTCGCGCCCCTTACTGGCGTCATTCACCTTGATCCAGGCCAGCCCGCGCGCCCCATAAATGCCAACGAATTGGGTGAAGCTGTCGATCTCGCCGCGCGTGAAGCTCGCCCCATTGGGCACGCGTAGTGCCACGACACGCCCACCTTCAGCGTTAGCTGCACTCGAGAACACCTTAAACTCAACATCTTTCATGACATCGGTTATGTCGGTGAATTCGAGGGCTACGCGTAGGTCCGGTTTATCCGAGCCGTAGCGCTGAATCGCTTCTGCCCACGACATCACAGGAAACGGATCGGGCAGCTCGATGCCTTTCACCGCACGAAACACGCATCGAATCATTTCTTCGAATATGGAGCGTATTTCCTGTTCTTCAAGGAAGGACGTCTCACAATCGATCTGCGTGAACTCGGGCTGACGATCCGCGCGCAGGTCTTCATCACGGAAGCATTTGGTGATCTGGTAGTAGCGGTCGAACCCAGCGACCATCAGCATCTGCTTAAACAACTGAGGCGACTGAGGCAACGCGAAAAACTCGCCCGGATGTACACGCGAAGGCACGAGATAGTCGCGCGCCCCTTCCGGCGTGCTCCGCGTAAGCATGGGCGTCTCGATGTCGATAAACCCGTGCTGATCCAGGAATTTGCGCACTTCCGTAGTGACGCGGTAGCGCAGCATGAGGTTTGCCTGCATCTGCGGACGCCGCAAATCGAGCACCCGGTGCGTCAGACGCGTTGTCTCGGAGAGGTTGTCGTCGTCTAGCTGAAATGGCGGGGTTACGGATGCGTTAAGAATTTCGATTTCGTGGGCCAGTACCTCGACCTCACCCGACTTAAGCTCGGGATTGATCGTGCCTTCAGGCCGTTCTCTGACGAGACCGGTTACGCGCACGCAGTACTCGTTACGCAAACGCTCGGCGACTACAAATGCTTCTTGCACGTCGGGGTCGCACACCACCTGCGCCAGACCTTCGCGATCGCGCAAGTCGATGAAAATAATGCCGCCATGGTCGCGGCGTCGATGCACCCAGCCAAACAAATGGACCGTCTGTCCGAGATGCTCGCGACAAACCTGGCCGGTATAGCACGTACGCATGTGGGGTTTCCTAGATCGTGGGATTGATTGAGACGCAAAATTCAGGAAGTTAGCCGCTAAAGCTGCTGACTTCAAAAGCGGCAGCCATTTGACAAACCGGCTGCCGACATGCAGGGTAATAAGACTGTTGGGATTGTCAGAACGCACCCTGCCCGGGGGCGCATGCGTTCGACATTACGATGCCGTCGCGGCGCTGCTGGATTCACTCGAAGAGGATTCCGCTGCGCTTCCGGATTCTGATGCCGCGGGCTTCGATTTCGCACTGCCATTATCGCGAAAATCGGTCACGTACCACCCTGTGCCCTTCAGTTGAAATCCTGCAGCGGTAATTTGCTTCACCAACGATGGCTTGCCGCACGCAGGACAATCGACAAGAACCGGATCAGAAAACTTTTGCAGTGCCTCGTGGTCGTTACCACAAGCACTACAGTTATACACGTAAATAGGCATCGAACTTCTCAAGTAATCCAAAACCCAACCTGTTATTTTACTCTGCGCAGCAGGTTTTCGCGCGCAATCAAGCACGTACGTGTGCTGAGCGCCCCCTGTTCAGGCTGTCACGGGCATCTCTAGCGCGAACCGGGCGCCGGAAAACATGCGAATTTTGATCGTAGAAGACGAATTGGATTTGGCCGATTGGCTGGTCAGAGCGTTAAGTCAAAGCGGGTTCGTGCCCGACCACGTACCCGATGCCAGTTCGGCACGTGCTGCAGTTCTTACCACGAGCTACGACGCCATCGTGCTTGACCTAAACCTGCCTGACGAGCACGGGTTGTTGTGGCTCAAAGAGCTGCGGGCCAACGGCAACACCACGGCTATCCTGATTCTGACCGCGCAAGGTGCGCTGGACGACCGGGTGCGCGGGCTCAATCTGGGTGCGGACGACTTCCTGGCCAAACCTTTCGCACTGGCTGAACTGGAAGCTCGCCTCACCGCGCTGGGCAGGCGTCAACGCCAGCCGCGCCAATGCGGCCTGTCGTTCGGCGGGCTTACCTTCGACGAGGAAACCCGCACCTTCACCGCCACTGCCACCGGGGACCTTATTCCCCTCACCCCCCGCGAGCGTGCCGCGCTGACCGCCTTGATGCACCGTAAAGGCCAACCGGTCACCAAATCACAGTTATTCGACAAAGTGTTTGAAATGGGCAGCGATGCAGGCCCGGAAGCGATCGAGGTCGTCATGCATCGCTTGCGTCGCAAGCTGGCTGATTATGCCGTCAACATCGTGACCATCCGAGGCCTTGGCTATATGCTGAAAGATGACACAAGCAGTCCGTCAGTCTGAGTCCCTACCCCGTGGGCGACAGCACCCGTCCCAACCGGACGGTGAGGGCCGCGACCGTATTGCTACGCAACGCCCGCTTCGTACGCGAGGCACAGGGTTCACCGCGCGATGGCGGCCGCGTAGTTTGCGCAGTTTGCTGCTCGTGCTGCTGCTGCCCGGCGTGCTGGTTTCACTGATTATCGATAGTTATAACGACCATCAAACGCTGGTGGATATCACTAAAGAAGCGTACGACCACGCCCTGCGGCCAGCGGTACGGGCACTCGAGAACAGCATTTATACCGACGCAACAGGAAATCTGCGGTTCGATCCACCCTGGTATGCCTTCGAAGACCTGGAATCCAT
>CAZMVM010000167.1:0-7060 GCA_964569785.1 uncultured Pigmentiphaga sp.
TCGAAGTGGCTCGGATGACCTACACCGCCCCAGCGGAGGTTCTCTCTCGGCCGGACCCGACTACACTGAGTTCATCGCCGAAACAGCAACATGACCCGTCCGAGCTCGCCCAAATCCGCCAACGAGCTGTTGACCGTAGCCGAAGCCGCCACCATGCTGGAAATCGGCCGGCCCGCGGTCATCATGCTCTGCGATGCGGGCAAGCTCGGGGAGGTCGTCATCGGGCAGGACGGGCGTCGCCGCATTTGGGCGTCCGCCGTTCGAGCGCACCTCGCGAAACGCGAAAAACGTCAAAAAGGCGCGCCTTCGCCTCGCCAAGCCGCCGTAGAGGCAGGGCTTTACGACCTGTCCGACGAAGAGTGGAAGAGGATTGCACGGCAGGCACGGGCCTCAAGAGCCACCACGCGGAAGACACCCCGCAGGTAGCGCGAGGCTTGGTCGGATGCCTAGCCTTGCTGCGCCGGGAGATAGCCCCCCGGGCTCGTACTCAGCCCCGGCCCGAGTCGAGTGACCGGATTTTCTTCGGTCGCCAATCTTCTTGCGCCCATGCGCAATGCGAGTGTCCGTCCGAAGGTGCAAGGACTCGTTGATTCCGACAATCGCCCGCGTCTTGGAAGGCGTCTACCGCTTGTCAAAGTTGCACTATGCCGTACTTCCGCTCGCACTACTTACGTTGGCCGAACCGACTCTACCGCTGCTCTGGCGTATGGACCGCGCGACTACGATGGCTTTAGGGGCCAGCATGCGGGGTTCCAAAGAGTTCCGCGCCACCTGCGTTCGTGGGCGTAGCTCACGCTCCTAATAATTCCAACCCGGCTATGTGGCTCCAGGGATGCGTTCACACCATTGAACGGTCGATGCCCCATTCTTCATGTCGATGCTTGCGTTCCCTGCCGCAGAACTCCCCACCTCCCGCCAGCACCGTATCGATGGTCGGGCGTGGAAACGCGAGCCATCGAAGACGTCTGACCCAACTGCGAGGCGAGAGTTCCGGAAGAGAGCCACGACCGTAGCCAGGACCCCGTGTCGAACGCCACGCGACTCCGAACGAGAATGAACTGGGCCCGTCGCACCGCCCGGCCGTGGCCACTGTCCATTTTTCGACACTGGGGCTTGTCCGGCACCTGAAACTGGAACGCTTGCCGAGCTATAAACGTCCGTCTTTTCTTCCCCTCACCACCGGCTAAATGCATAGTGACCTACTGCCATCGAAGCGGAGCGTCGTCATGACCCGTTCAGTCCGTTGCACGGTTATTTCTGAGGACGAATACAGGACCAGCATTGTAGATTATGGCCCGTACAGATTAAATATTTTAGCCGAAGGAGACTCCTGGTTCAGCGTAAACGGGCGTCGAGCCAATAATCTTCTGATGGCACTTTCCACACCAGCCCCATCACTAATAGTGAACTTTGCCTACCCTGGCGACCTCATAAAGAAAATCACGCGAATCACGCGAAAGAGTTATCTTAGACGCATTCTCCTAGGCTCAACAAAAACTGAGTGGGATTTAATTCTCCTGAGCGGAGGAGGAAACGATTTAATTGACAACTTATCCAAAATCATGCGCCCTGCCTCGCCCTCTGAATCACCAACCGACCCATGCAGCTGGATTGACCAGACGGCATTAAATAATACCGCAGCAGAAGTTGCGGATGCATTCAGGAAGTTCGCCTCGTTTCGCGACGGGACAACACACCACGACATACCAATCCTGGTGCATACATATGATTACGCGACGCCGCGAAACATCTCTCGAAGCTTCTTCGGCGTTCGCCTGGGGCCCTGGATGCACCCAGTCTATCGGAAGCTAAACGTGCCGATGGGCATGCGGCCAATTGTCAACGACTATCTTGTTAATAAAATTGCCGATACATTGCTTGACCTTCAGCACGGCATTTCACATGCTCCCATTCGCAAGTTCTTTGTGTGTGACACGCGAGGGGTATTGACCCCTGCGAGTTCCGACCCTTCGCATGGGAGCGCCGATTGGTGGGATGAAATACATCCATCCGAGCGCGGTTATGAAAAACTCGCCAATGCTCGCGTGAACGCGGCTCTCGAGGCAGTCCTTACGCTATCCCCACGGGCTGGTGCTGGTTCCAGCATTCCCATGTGGTCCCCCCGCCAGAACACCCTGCAACCTTCGCGGGTCCGCGCGCGCAAGAGGCAGAGCCAAGACGTTCCAGCGCCTACGAGCGGCGCTGCAAAGCCTGAGCGTACTTCGCGTGCGACTAGGACGGACTGATTTAGCCTTGTAGCACCAATCTTTCAAGCCTCGCCCGATGGGCACGAAAACTACCGATGGATGCGGAGTTACGCCGAGGCGGGGCCAGAATTCGCAGACCCAAGGTCAGTCAAGCACTTCATACAATAACAGGCAGCATTCGAGGACTTAGGGATGCGCTCAATTTATAGGGAGATTGATGCTCGCCGTACCGCCCTTGGGACCCGGGCACCTCCAAGCGGTGCTCCTACTTGGGGCCTTGCCTTATCCGGGGGAGGAATACGCAGCGCAACATTCTGTTTAGGTCTGCTTCGCGCGCTAGCTGCGGCCCGACTCCTACTTCGCTTCGATGTGCTATCCACCGTATCTGGCGGAGGGTATGTTGGCGCCATGGTGGGTCGACTATTCTCACGGGCCGCATCGTCGGCCGAAGCCGAAAGCATAGAGGCTGCTCTCGGTGATGGTAGAACGAGGTGGTTCCTATGGTGGTTGCGCGCAAACTCCCGCTATCTTGCACCCCGCGGAGCGAAAGACGCTGCATACGCAATCGCACTGTACCTTAGAAATCTTATTGGCATACATTTCGAACTGGGCATGGTCGCCATACTGGTTGGATGCGTCCTATGCGCGATTAATCTGAGCCTCTGGCAAGCAGCCTCCCATTTCGGCCATAAATATCCCGCGGCTTTCTTTGGCACCATTGCTCGCTACCTTTATGATTGGGCCCCAGCGTCTTGGCTGCTCTTGCCTATCTTGCTTTTATTTTGCGCTGTTTTGGTTATTGCGTACTGGGCCCTTAATTGGACTCGCTTACCCTGGTACCGGCCGCGCGCGGTTTGGTCCGCCCCAGTGCTAGCGTTCGTATTTCTTACTTCACTGTGGTGCTCCGGGACCGACCTACCGCTGTTGAACCAGCGAGAGACTCGCTACGTCCTATTTGTTTGGATAGTGCTCGTCGCCGCTTGGTTAATTGGAGGCTTAGTAGCAGTACTATATCTCACGAGGACTCGCGCCCCTGAGGAACACTTATACGAAAGTGCGCGCAACCGCATGACTCACTTTCTCTCATTTTTGTTCTTGGTGGCCCTCACGGTTGTGACACTAGGGTTTGTCGAACGCGTCGCCTGGCATATTGCGATTGAACGCCAATCGCTAGCAGCAACTGGAACGACGCTAGCGTTGGTCGCGGCCGCGGTTCGAGTGGTTGTGTATGCGCTCCCGCGCTTGAGCGACTATCGATACTGCGCATTCCTTATACCGCTGCTCGGACGTGCATTGGGATACGTTCTTGCCTTTTCCCTCTTAGCGTGTTGGATTGCACTCGCTCAACGCATCGTGCTTACTCCGCTCTTTGCCGCTGGTCCTCGCCCCGATTTTGCTTCCAGCTGGTTCGCATTAGCCCTCTTGTTCACCCCGGCTTCTGCTTATCTCTGGCTGACGCGCCATAATACATCCTTCCTTAACACATCATCACTTTATATCTTCTACAAAGCCAGACTCTCTCGGAGTTTTCTCGGAGCAGCAAATCCGCACCGAACCACTTCAGACCGCACCGATACGCTGTCTGCAATTGGAGAAGTATCCCTAAGGCGTGAGACTGAGCATCAGCACTCCGAAGCTGGTCGTGTGCACCCAGACGATGACATTCCTTTTGTAAAATATGCTCCACAGGCAGTTGGAGGGCCGGTGCATTTCATTAACGCCTGCGTCAACCAAACGATAGACCCGCGAGGCGGTTTATTCAATCGCGACCGCTTAGGGTTGCCACTAACCGTGTGCTCGGCGGGCTTATACAAGATAGCTCAGGAAGGATGGGCCCGACTGGATACACGCTTTGGCGATACGCTCGCACACTGGACCGCCATCTCTGGTGCTGCCGCTTCGCCGGGCATGGGCCCACGTACACGCCGCGGCCTGTCTGCCCTCTTGACATTTGCAGGTGTTCGCCTTGGCTATTGGTCGACTCGCCCCAGCCCGGTTCACGACAGAGCCACACAGGCCAATAGGAAGCACTCTAAATCTCTCAGGCTTTTGCAGGAGGCATTCGGCATATTTCCCGGGATTTCGGGTAACGAGTGGTTCCTCTCAGATGGCGGTCATTTCGACAACACGGGCGCATATTCATTGCTGGAAGAACGAATCGACGTGATTGTGGTGGCGGATTGCGGGGCCGACAAGAACTATCATTTTAGCGACCTGGAGAACTTAGTTCGAAAGGCACGAATCGACTTGAAAACCGAGATTCTGTTTCTACGCCCCAATCACGTTGCGCTACGCAAATCGTCGGAGAAGGCTTTTCTTCGATATTTTGGCTCATTAAGCGATTTGGCATCAAATGATTGTGAAGCATGTCTTGCTGTGGCGCGCGTTATCTATGACGAACGACGTGGCGACAATCGCCGAAACCGCCCAGCCTATCTGATAGTGGTCAAACCGAACTTGTGCGCAGGCCTTCCCGTTGACCTAATAAACTTTCGACTGGAGAACCCAGATTTCCCCCAACAGTCAACAGCAGACCAATTCTTCAGCGAAGCCCAATGGGAAAGTTACTTTCAGCTGGGACAGTACTTAGGAGGTTATCTGGCGCGTTCGCTGGGCGACGGACTGCCTGATTTCATCGAATATTACTTTGAAGAGGATGAACGGTCACCCCTCCGCCAGGGCGGTTCGAGCAAGACCGCAGCGTCGACTGGAGCATCGCGCCTCTCCTCACGTATCGGCGCGACCGCAGTTGGTGCGACCATTGGCTTAGGGGCTGTTGCCACTATTAGCGTGTCGCTATGGCAAGGGTGGGAGAGCATTCGAATATCAAATTCAAATCGAGTTTCAGCCGAACGATTAGCGCTGAAAGAATTGTCGGAAAAATGGTCTGCTCTTACGGCACCCTTGGCAGATAACATGGCACCGCGATATGCGTCGGATGCGGTGGCTTCCCTAGCCGCCACGTTGCTGGCTACTGCAGACACATTATGCCCGGCCGGTGAAGCTCGTTGGTTTCTTGAATCAAAACTGGCGCCCAGAATCCTTACCGATGCAAGAACAGCGTGTCGTTCGCTTCCCCCACCCGTTCCCATCTCTTGCCAGTTGTTAACTCAATCGCTTGAACCAGGGACAGAACCTACGATTCCGATGTGCCTTTTATCAGAGCCTGGGATGCCTGATAGCGAAGTATTCAGTCCGCTGAGACCACGATACTGGCTGTACGGTTACACCACGGACGCCCCTGCGCCAGCGCTACATCCGTGCGACCCAATGCATGTATCGCGAGCACAGGCAAATCTGAGAATTGCGGGCGCCACTGCTTCATCGAAGGATTCGGATTTCGGCGTTCTTCTGGGTGAGGACTGCGGAAATCGACTCGCCGATTCCCAGACCAAACAAGCTCAAGGATGGCAAGAGGTTTTGGTTCAAGTGATGCAAGATGCGGAGAATATGGTTCGGTACGCGGCGGAGCAGGAGCTCGCGGCGCAGAAGTTAAAGAACGCCTCGATTGTAACGGGAATTTTCCCCGCGACTCCTCCGTCGTTGGAAGTCTATGAGAATAGAGTACGCGAAGGGGCTGGCTTCCGCGGAGCGGTTAGCGGTGCGACAGCGACCCTGAATGACGCATTAACCAAGGCGATAGTGGATGCGGCAGGGGTGTCGCCAGCATACTTCGATACACAGGAGTGGCGTAAGAACATAGAGAATACCTCAAGCGACACTGTGAAACGCATTGCTGACGATGCTCTGCTCCAAGTGATATCCGGGACGACCTCCGGCTCATCTACGCCGGAGGTCACACGCGGGTTAGTTGAGAGAATCGAAAAGATTGCAGCAGATTCGACACAATTCTCACGGACTTGCGAAAACCAAAGCGTTCAGATTTACATATTCGGACCATCGCAGAGAAATCGAGTCCGCGCTGAATTTCGCGACAAATGGCGCAGCCTTGGCGCTTCCGTGCCGCCCATCATCGACATCTCAGCAATAGCTCGTGCCTCCAATAGGCTCCCGCCGACTCCAGTTGAAAGAACCACTATTAGGCACTTCCATTCCCTCGCGACATGGTGCGTTTACGCGATGACAGAGGCAGTTTCCGGTTCGACTTGGATTATTGAAGACAAGTCGGGAGTGACATCCAAACCCGGTTTAATTGAAGTATGGGTCGCCCCCGAAACTGAGCCCGGTGGTTGACGTTCACACCCCCTGGTTACATGTTCGCGCAATGAGTTTCATCAATCTCGCGGCGGAACCCGTGTTAAGCCGCCCTAGATTCAATCCTAAGGCACGAGTGGCAAATGCGAATGGATGAAAACTATTTTTGTGAAACACACCTGTGTGTTGTCGCGCCCTAGATGGTTTTCTCTCGGCGACACTTGTGCGCCAACTTGTGAACCTGATAGCGGGCACGCGGCCCGGCGTTGCCGACGCTCGTATGCTGACGTGCCAAGTGAGGAACCTCGCGATATCGGGCACAGGGTGCGGACAGGCCTAGTTCGCATGCGAATCACAGGGCCCTGAAGCGCAGCGCCGGATGCACTGAGGCACCCGTTTCATTCTGGAATTCTGCATGGCTTGGCCCGCCGAACTCCCCAGTTAAGGTCATACTCAAACGCCTCCAGGGGGCGATACGTCGCGAGAGATACATGCAGCGCTTCCTCTGCCACATTGAATTGGTCGCATGCGTCCTTGAGTTGGTGGAGAGTCATGCCCAGCCATGCGTTGTCAACGGGCTCATCGTGCAGGCTGAATCGGTCGTTGTCTTCGACCCAGTCCTCACGAGCGAATTTCTGGCCTAGCCGCACCCGCAGCCGCAAGTTCTGAAACTGAAGAGTCGGCTCCAGCCGCATGCG
>CAZMVM010000168.1:0-6999 GCA_964569785.1 uncultured Pigmentiphaga sp.
GAGCTCCCACTTGATCTGCCAAACGCCAAAGCGATTGGCCAGCGGCGCGTACAGCTCGAGGGTTTCGCGCGCTAGCATGAGTTCCGGTGAAGTGTTGGTGGCCACGTACCAACGCAAGGTTTGCAGTCGTGAGGCCAAGCGCATGAGCACAATCCGCAGATCGGCCGCCATGGCGAGCAACATCTTGCGCAGCTTCTCGGATTGCGGTGCATCAAACGCTCCATGTGTCTCACCGGCTTCACGTGTGACCATGCCGACCCGCAGAAGCGCACGGTAGCCGCGCGCCAGGCGTGACACCTCAGCGCCCACTGCGGCGGCGACCGGATCTTTTTCGCGTGAACGCAGATTATCCAGGTCGTCGCTCATTGCATAGGCCACCAGGGCCGCCGCGCGGGTGGGTGCGTCGGTGCGCAGATCCGCCAGAATGCGTACCAAGCCCGCTGCATGCGAGTCAGGCTGCTCTCCCTGCGGACGTGGCTGAAAGCGCGGTAGCGCCCATTCGAGCGCACGCTCAATCAAAGCCGTATCATCAGGAGTAAGCCCGGCGCATGCAGCGCTACGCCATTCGGCATCGAAAAATGTGCTTGCGGATTCCACGCGTATTCTGCAGCCAGTTAAGACGGAGTCGACACTCCGCGATAAGGTATAAAGCCCCTCAAATTTAGCACTTCAGATAGACGACCATGTTCAAATGGCTTCTCGGGCGCGGCGCTTCTGCACGCCGGGTAACACAGGAAGCGGCGCGCATCTCACCCGAGCTGTGGAATCGGACCCTGGCCGCGCATCCGTATCTGCGTGGCCTGAGCACCGCCGATCTAGAAGACCTGCGTTATCGCACCGCGTGGGTGTTAGCCAGCAAGACCTTCAGCAGCACGCATGGCTTGGTACTCACTGACGACATCCTGCTTTCCATCGCGGTACAGGCCGCGTTGCCCATCTTGCGACTCAGTCCGACGCTCTATGAAGGCTGGACTGAAATCATCGTCTACCCCGGTGGCTTTCTGATCCCCCGTCAAGAAGTCTCTGAAGATGGGGTTGTCCACGAATACTTACAAGAGGCAGCCGGTGAAGCCTGGGATGGTGGCCCCGTCATCGTGTCCTGGGAGGATGCAAGAGTGGTGGGCGGCACTGAGGGCAATGTAGTCATTCACGAGTTCGCACACAAGTTGGATTTGACCAACGGAGTTGCAGATGGCATGCCCATGCTCGTGGGCCACCCCTACCTTCGCAACAACCAATGGCACGACGTCTTGCAAGCCACTTTTGACGCGTTCACCCAACGTCTCGAACACCTTGAAGCAAGCATTCCGCCCCACATCGACCCCGAATCTTCCGATGCCGATCCTTGGTACGAGCATCTACCGCTCGACCCGTATGCGGCGACCGACGTGGCGGAATTCTTTGCAGTCAGTTCAGAGGCTTTGTTTGTCGACCCCTATCCGCTGGCTGCTGCCTATCCTGCCTGGTACGAGCTACTTGCTGCTTACTATGGGCAGGACCCGCGCGAACGGCTTGCCGAGACACCCGTTTCTCCCCTGCCCCTTAAACGCTTGTAAGCGGTTCGGGCAAGGGCTCCGCTCCTTCGATGCGCTCAATGCCGGGCAACTCACAATCATTAATCGCTTCGATCAATTCGCGGATGGCAGCTCCTCGCGGGAAGCTCTTGCGCCATACGAGCACGACACGCCGGTTCGGCACCGGCGCCTCGAACGGAATGTAGGACAGCAGATCGTCGGGAGCAGGCGTGGAGGGCACAGAGGCCGCTGGCAAGACGGTGACGCCAATGCCGGCCGCCACCATATGCCGGATCGTTTCAAGTGAAGAGCCTTCGAACGTACGCTGGATGCCCTCGCTCGACGGCGAAAATCGCGAAAGCTCCGGACACACTTCCAATACCTGATCCCGGAAACAATGCCCCGTGCCCAGCAACAGCATGGTTTCCGCTTTGAGCTCGGTAGAAGAAATCGCGGCTCGATTGGCCCAATGATGATTTTTAGGTACGGCCACCACGAATGGCTCGTCATAAAGCGGGTACACCGCGAGTCCGGTTTCCGGTAGTGGTAACGCCATGATCGCGCAGTCGAGTTCGCCCTGACGCAAAAGCTCCAGCAGGCGATGCGTGAAGTTCTCCTGCAACAACAAGGGCATCTGCGGCGCGCGCTCGATCAAGATTGGCATCAGTTGAGGCAACAAGTACGGCCCGATCGTGTAGATAACGCCGACCCGCAACGGCCCAGACAACGGATCGTGCCCTTGCCGTGCAATTTCTTTCAAATGGGCTGTTTCCTCCAAAACCTTTTGGGCCTGCGCAACAATACGCTCGCCAATCGGTGTGATGCCCACTTCGCTACCGCCGCGTTCAAACAAGACCACGCCCAGCTCCTCTTCGAGCTTGCGAATGGCGACCGAAAGCGTGGGCTGACTTACAAAGCAGCTTTCCGCCGCACGCCCGAAATGACGCTCTCGGGCCACGGCGACAATGTATTTCAATTCAGTGAGTGTCATATATTTCTCACACGGTAAAGCGGCAGTGGCTTGTGGCGTAGACAGGCACTATGCCTTGAGAAATTCACTCCGGCCCCGCAGCCAGCGGGTCAGATGCTTTTCCACTGCGGCCGGATACTCCCGCCGCATCCACGTTGCTGCCTCACGGGCTTGAGCCACCAAACCACTATCGGTGTTCAGGTCGGCGAATCGGAGCAGGGCCGTCCCTGACTGACGAACCCCCAGCAACTCGCCCGGCCCGCGTAGTTCTAGATCGCGCTGGGCAATCTCGAAGCCATCTGTCGACGCATGCAGGATGCGCAAGCGTTCCTTGGCGATAGCGGACAACGGCATTTGGTACAGGAGTACACATACCGATTGCGCGGCCCCCCGACCCACACGGCCGCGTAATTGATGCAACTGCGCCAGGCCAAAGCGCTCTGCGTGTTCGATAACCATAAGAGAAGCATTGGGGACATCTACGCCAACTTCAATGACGGTCGTCGCCACGAGCAGTCCCAGTTCGCCTAGCTGAAACGCTTCCATCACGGCCGCTTTCTCGCTAGCCGACTGACGCCCGTGGACCAGCCCCACATTGACGCCGGGCAACGCTGCTCGCAAGAAATCGAACGTGTCGACGGCCGTTTGCAATTGCAGTGCTTCGCTTTCCTCCACCAACGGGCACACCCAGTAGGCCTGACGTCCTGCACGCACAGCTTCTGCGACTCGTTCGATCACCTCCGAACGTCGCTGATCAGCGACCAACTTGGTCATGATGGGCGTACGCCCCGGCGGTAGCTCTCGTATGGTGGAGACGTCGAGATCCGCGTAAAAGGTCATTGCCAAAGACCGAGGGATGGGGGTAGCTGACATCATGAGCTGGTGAACCGACCCTCCTTCAGCAGCTCCCGTTACATCACCTTTTTGCCGCAAAGCGAGCCGTTGTCCAACACCGAATCGATGCTGTTCATCGGTGATCGCAAGACCTAAACAATGGAAATGAACATGCTCTTGAATCAACGCTTGGGTTCCGACCGCAAGCTGCGCTTGATTGGAAGCTAACGCTTCGAGCGCTTCACGCCGGTTCCGTGCGCCTTGACTGCCCGACAGCCATGCGATGTTCACCCCCAATGGCTGTAACCATTCCGCCAGCTTTTGATAAAGCTGTTCGGCCAGGATCTCAGTGGGTGCCATCAACGCTACCTGCACACGGTTATCGATGGCCTGAGCGGCCGCGAGCGCGGCAACGATCGTCTTGCCACTGCCGACATCACCTTGCAGCAACCGTTGCATGGGATAGCGTCTTCCCAGATCGGCGCTAATCTCAGCTAACGCCTGCCTTTGGCCGTCGGTGAGCGAAAACGGGAGCGAGTGCAGCAAGCGCTGGAACAAACTATCAGCGGCTTTCGAGACGGGAAGTGGCTTGGCTTTTTGCTGTTCACGTGCTGCTCGTGCCGCGGCGAGCGAAAGCTGTTGCGCGAGTAGCTCATCAAATTTAATCCGCTGCCACGCGGGATGCTCGTGGTTGAGCAACGGCTCAATAGCGGTGCCGGACGGCGGCATGTGCAATGTACGTATCGCCTCGGCAAAACCACAAAGCCTATAACGCTGCAAGATCGCGTCGGGCACGGTATCGACTAACAGCTCAGCTTGTTCAAGTGCGCTGGCTACCAGGCGTCGCAAGGTTCGTTGGGCGAGCCCCTGCGTAGTGGGATACACCGGAGTGAGCGCGTCGGGTAGTGGCACATCAGCATTGGAAATTTTGGGATGAACAATTTCCAGCCCGAACAGCCCCCCCCGAGCCTCGCCCGCAACACGCACCCGCTGGCTCACACTCAACTGCCGCTGGGTTCCGGGGTAGAAATGCAAGAAGCGCAGGTTTAGTTCACCCGTCGCGTCCTGGATTCTTGCCACGAGCTGACGGCGCGGGCGAAGTTGCACCTCACAACGCGTCACGACGCCTTCAGTTTGCGCCCACATGCCCCCGCGCAGGTGCCCTATTGGCGTGATACGCGTTTCATCTTCGTAGCGTAGCGGCAGATGCAGCAGGTAATCCTGTTGCTCGTGCAACCCTAGTTTTTGCAGCCGTCGCTCGGTGGCACTGGTTGCTGAGCGAGAAGCTGCGACACGGGCATTCACGGTCAATGACTCGTTAACTGGTGCTATAGGGGATGCCTAGCCAAGGACAGTCAACCTGACGCCCGTAGGAAACGGGCATGAGGCGACACGAACTGCCTGTCTTTAGAGGGCAAGAATCGCTTCGACCTCGAACTGCGCACCCTTGGGCAAGGCACTGATACCTACGGTGGAACGTGCCGGAAAGGGTTGCGGGAACAGCTCACTCATAATGCCGTTTACCGCCCCAAATCGGCTCAGGTCGGTTAGAAACAAAGTGAGTTTCACGACATTCTCGAAGCTGCCGCCGGCCTCGTTGATGACCGCCTGCAAGTTAGCAAAAGCCTGTCGCACCTGAGGCTCGAAATCTTCCGACGCCAATTCGCCGGTTGCAGGGTTCAAGCCGATTTGTCCCGATAGAAATACCAGTCGCGCTCCCGCTGCAACCTCAACACCCTGCGAATATGGGCCTACCGCTGCTGGTGCAGCGTCAGTATGAATCGTTTGTTTGGTCATTGAACGCTCCGTGGCTAAAAGCTAAAGCCTATCAGATATTTGATTACGATAGCAGCGACCAAATCACCAAACGTATCGGAGCGACGGTTCTAGCGACGCTTCAAACGAGTCTCGCGCAAGCACGCTTCAATAGCAAAACGCCCCAACGAAGGCCAGTGCTAGCCGCACCCCTCAGGTCGCCTGCGGCCAGCCGACCCATGGCTGGAGGCTGAAGCCGACCCTGGCGAATCGACATCGATGGCAATTTGAACCGGGAGACTGCGCAAGATCAAACAAAACAGGCCGCCTGTCATGTGACCGCGGCCTGTCGTGGAATCGAGGAGCCTTTAACTTTTAGAGCTCACCGAGCACGATTCGCAGCATACGACGTAATGGCTCTGCTGCGCCCCAGAGCAGCTGGTCGCCCACAGTGAAAGCACTCAGGTATTCCGGCCCCATTGCCAGTTTGCGCATGCGCCCGACCGGAATCTGCAGTGTTCCCGTGACCGCCACGGGGGTCAATTGCTGCATAGACGCTTCGCGCGTGTTCGGCACCACTTTGACCCAGGCATTGTTCAGTCGGATCATGTCATAGATTTCGTCGAGTGGAATATCCCGCTTGAGCTTGATCGTGAATGCCTGACTGTGGCTACGCATGGCGCCAATACGGACACACAACGAATCGATAGGGATCTCTGGATCGCTGCCCGCACGACCCCGCCCGAGGATCTTGTTGGTTTCCACAGAGGCTTTCCACTCTTCGCGTGAAACACCGTTTTCCAGATCTTTATCGATCCAAGGAATCAGGTTGCCCGCGAGTGGTACGCCAAAATGCTCTTGCGGCAGATTTCCACTTTGCTGCAGAAACAACACTTTGCGATCAATTTCCAGTATGGCGGACGCTGGGTCTTCCAGGAGATCCTTGACCTTATCGTGGATTAAGCCAAATTGCGTCAGAAGTTCGCGCATATGCTGAGCGCCGCCCCCAGACGCTGCCTGGTAGGTCATCGCTGTGATCCACTCGATGGCGTCGTTCTGAAACAACCCGCCCAATGCCATGAGCATGCAACTAACCGTGCAATTGCCGCCGACATAGGTGCGTACCCCTTTACGCAGTGCCGTATCGATAACGTTGCGGTTCACCGGGTCGAGCACAATGACGGACTCGTCATCCATGCGCAGGGTACTGGCGGCATCAATCCAGATGCCGTCCCACCCGCTCGAACGCAGTTGCGGATACACCTTCGAGGTGTAATCGCCGCCTTGTGCAGTAACAATAATGGGCAAGCGCTTCAACGCTTGGATGTCATATGCGTCTTGAAGCGGCGCGGCGCCCTTGGCCCAGCTCGGCGCAGGGCCACCAGCGTTACTCGTGGAAAAGAATACTGGCTCGATCAGGTTGAAGTCGTTCTCTTCGCGCATGCGCTGCATGAGCACCGAGCCCACCATGCCGCGCCAGCCTACCAGGCCTACGGGTTTGGTCATGTTCAATTACCTCGTTGTAATGCCTTCAATACTGCGTCGCCCATCTCTTGAGTGCCAACTTGCGTAGTACCTGGTTCGTAGATGTCGGCAGTGCGCAATCCCTCGGCCAGTACGGACTTCACGGCAGACTCGACCCGGTCGGCGTGCGTCGGCAGGTTAAGCGAATAGCGTAGCAGCATGGAGACAGACAATATCGTCGCAAGCGGATTCGCAAGATTCTTTCCGGCGATGTCGGGTGCCGAGCCATGAATGGGTTCGTATAAACCCTGGCCCGATGCATTCAGCGAGGCCGACGGCAACATGCCAATCGAACCGGTGAGCATCGATGCCTCATCAGAGAGAATGTCGCCGAACAGGTTGCCGGTGACGATCACGTCGAACTGCTTGGGTGCACGCACCAGCTGCATCGCCGCATTATCG
>CAZMVM010000169.1:0-6987 GCA_964569785.1 uncultured Pigmentiphaga sp.
TGCCCCCGCAACCAAATTCCAGATCTTCTCTTTTCAGAGGAGAAGAGCTTCGAACCCGCACAGGTGCTGCGGGTTTTTTGTTTCTGCTGGCAGCCCACGCGTGTCAATGTGATGCAAATGACACGGTGATTGCCAGCACCGTCGCTCCTCAAAAAGGTAGTTAGGTCACCACTACCACCTGAATAGACCCCTCGCGCCGTAATACGTCTGCCACCACGCGCTCGCCCGAGCGATTCAAGGCGACATCCACCACATGCGCCCCTATTGTCAAATTGCGCAATACCACCCGATCGAGAAAGGGAGGCAGGAAGGGCTCGTTAAACATCAACCGCTGCGCCTCCGGATCGAAGGCTAATCCAAGACACGACTGCAGCATGTACAACGGGGCGGCAGCCGCCCAGGCCTGGGGCGAACACGCGACAGGATAAAACGTTGGCCCGCGCGATGATTGACGCGAAAAGCCACAAAACAGTTCAGGCAAACGCCGGAGGTCGATGTAGGTGGAGGCAGCGAACAGGCCCTCAAAAATATGACCCGCCTCTCTCTTGTAGCCGTAATTGGCTAGACCGCTTGCAATCAAGGAGTTGTCGTGGGGCCAGACCGAGCCATTGTGGTAGCTGATCGGGTTGTATCGGGCTTCACCGGACGCAATCGTACGTACCCCCCAACCACAAAATGAAGCGGAGTCCATGAGTGTCCGAACTACCGAGGGCACACGGTCCTCGAGCGCCAGTCCTGTCAATAATGCATGCCCCGCGTTCGAGCTTCGTACCCGACAAGGCCGCTTCTCGCCGTCCAACGCCAGTACATAGGTACCTAGCTCATCGTCAAAGAACGCGTCATCAAAGGCTTGCTGGAGCGCTTTCGCACGTCGGTCATAGGCCGCCGCTCGCTCCGGCTGATCGAGAGCACGGGCAATTCCGGCCGCTGCGCGCCATGCCCCATACACATAGGCCTGAACTTCGACCAGAGCAATGGGGCCTCGAGCTAATGTACCGTCATCATGGAAGATCGAGTCGTGGCTATCCTTCCAGCCTTGGTTCAGCAAGCCCGCATCGGTATACCGCCCATACTCTACAAACCCGTCGCCATCGCGATCTCCGTAGCGATCGATCCATTCGAGGGCACCCTGGACGTGAGGCCATAACTCGCGCACCGTGGTGAGGTCGCCAGTGCGATGCAAGTAGGCGCCGGCCAACATAGCGAATAATGGGGTCGCATCGATGCTGCCGTAATACTTGCGAAACGGAACCTCTTTCAGCTCCGCCATTTCCCCACAGCGAACTTCGTGGATGATTTTTCCCGGTTCTGCATCCGCGTCTGGATCGAACCCGATCGCTTGATTCGCCGCTAGGTGGCGTAGCACCCCGCGCGCGATCGTGGGGTCAAACCACAGGGTTTGCAATGCGGTAATTAGCGCATCGCGTCCAAACACGGTGCTGAACCACGGTATGCCTGCGTAGGGATACGGCCCCTCCGGCGTTTCCGTGACCAACATATATAAATCGGATACGGATCGCCGTACAGCTTCATTGAAGATATCGTGGGATGTCTCGATGGACGCAGCTCGCCGGGCCGCCCGGCGCACCGAACGATGCGCCTGCCGCAGCGCCACACCGGCACAAGCCCGCACGCCTCCCTCAGGCAGATGGTCAAAGACCACTTCCATGAGTAGGTTGCGGCCTTTGTGCGAATCCAATTCCAAATCGAAAACGGCTTGCTCTGCGGTCAGCTGATCCGGGGCAGGATCAAAGCGTATCCGTGTCACGCGACGCCGCTGATCCAACCCCCGGTAGGCCAATACGACCTCGTCACGCCCCACCTTGGGAGGCTCGAGCACCCCGCGTTGCTCGCGCTTGCTGCCCCGCACTTCGAACAAGTCGGCGAAATCGGCAGCGAAAGCAATTTCCACGCGGAGGCGCTGTGCCGTGAGATCAAAATTGCGTACTGAGAGTCTCTCGTAGGATGCGCCATTCCATAAAAAGCGCGAACGCCGCAGGTGAACTAGCCCATGCTCGACAAACTTCTGCCCGTCGGCGCTATGCAAATCGGGATTGGTCAGGTCGCATGTGAGCGTCGCGTTGTCATCGCGTAAAGTCGACGAGAGCAATAACGGTCGTTCACCGTTAATGGTTAGGCGAAGCTCTGAAAGGTATCGCGTGTCGCGATGGTAAATGCCCTCGGGGCTTCCCAGACCTGCATACGCGTCGCCATTGTGATCAAACACGGCAAACGTGTCGCCATGCTTGAGCGCCCGTGGCCGGCGCTCTTGCAGCGACGAAGTGGCATGCAAACAAAAATCGGTGCCCGCTCCACCCTTTTCCTGGGCCGAGCAGCCCGGGTTTGCCGAGCGGTTGGGTCGTGACTGTTCCATAGGCACCAACCCCTTGCGTTACGCCATGACCCCAAGGTGGACGTGCTCTCCATCAGCCATCGCGGGCATCCGCAATACGTCACCCTGGCTAATCAGGCTGCGGTAAATATCGAGATAGTCGCGTGCCATTCGCTCCACCGTGAAACGCTGTTCGAAGTACTGGCGCACGGCGCGTCGGTTCAGGCGCTCTGCCCGTCCCACTGCCGCAACAGCCTCGTCCATAGTGTCCACGATAAACCCACTGACACCCTCTTCCACTACCTCGGGAACTGATCCATTTCGGGTGGCGATCACCGGTGTCCCACACGCCATCGATTCAATCATGACCAAACCGAAAGGCTCGGGCCAGTCGATGGGAAACAGCAATGCATGAGCATTTCCCAAGAACTCGACCTTCTCCTGTTCGTTGATTTCGCCAATAAATTCGACGTTTTGATGGCGCTCGACCAACGGACGGATTTTCTCATTCCAATAAGCTTCGTCGACCTTGTCAATTTTGGCTGCGATCTTGAGGGTCATCCCCGCTCGCGCCGCGATCTCAATGGCACGGTCCGGTCGCTTCTCAGGCGAAACGCGCCCTAGAAACGCCAAATAATCCCCCGTCGGCTCGGGGTTGAACGTCAATAAGTCTTTTGGCAACCCATGGTAAACCGTGCCCGCCCAATTCACTCCTTCCGGCATCGGCAGACGCTGGCTTTCCGAAATCGACACCAGGGGATAATCGGAAAAAAACGAATAAAACGGCTTGAGGTCCGGTAAGTCTAGACGCCCATGCAAGGTCGTGAGTACCTTGTCCGCGAATGACGATGCAATCGGATAATGTAGAAGGTCAATGTGAAAATGCAGGATATCGAACTCGTCCGCGCGTCGACGCACCTGCTCAAGCATCATGAGGTGATACGGCAAGGGGTCTTGCTTCGTAGGATCCAGCCTTAATGCCATCTCACAGCACGGAATTAGCTGCGCGCTCGTCGTTGAGTCACCGCTTGCAAACAATGTAACCTCGTGGCCCTGTCGAACGAGCTCCTCGGTAAGGTAAGACACGATGCGCTCGGTACCACCATAAGTTCGGGGCGGAACACTCTCAGCCAGCGGGGCGATTTGGGCAATTTTCATTGACGAAACCTCCTTCACTGTGAATTCATACGAACATTGCGTACGTCAGAGCGCCAGTCTGCTACCGTACTTTTGCAGCAGTGCGGAGACTGCAGGCGGCGAACTACCTACCGCTAACTTAAATATTTCGGGTCGCAGACGCGAGAATCCAAGCCCCAATAACAGGAAGATTGACGAATAACCCGGTGACCCGGGCGAGACTGCTTCTCGATAGTTGTGAGAGACGCTTATAGGAAGAAGAATTGCGTCGATTGAAGCGCATGGGGCCGAAACGAAGCGCAGCCAAATAGACTTCGCGACCTTCATCTAAACGGCGCCGCCAACTGGCGTACGTTTCTTTAAAAGTTAACAGAGACCTTGAGCACCCTCACGCATGTACCCTTTGGAGGACAACATGCATTTGTTACAGGCGCGTCGCGCGGTTTCTGCACACCACTCCCAGTTCTGACTTGGCCAACACCTCCGGCGGCGATTCGTGTTGTTGCAATACGCGCAAGACTCATGCAGCCGAGCGGGCAGACCGCCCGCCCCGATCGGTGAAGCCTCGGCTGCCGGAAACTACAACTTCACAATGACGGTCTTCAGTTGCGAATATTGAAACAGGGCCTCGCGCCCCTTCTCGCGCCCCAGACCGCTCTGCTTATAACCGCCGAACGGCGTTTCCACGCCGCCACTGGGATACTCATTCACATAGACCTGTCCCGCCTGAAGTCTCGCTGCAACTCGGTGTGCACGACCAACATCCCGCGTCCATACGCCCGCGGCCAGGCCATACTCTGTATCGTTAGCCACTTCGATCGCCTCCTCTTCCGAGTCGAAGGGAATGACCACACATACCGGGCCAAAAATTTCCTCTTTTACAATCCGCATCTCAGGGGAAACGTCGGTGTATATCGTGGGCTGCACAAACCATCCGCCGGGAAACTTCTCGGGTTGCACCACCCCACCACCGGTAAGCAACCGGGCCCCTTCTTCTTCCGCAACCTTAAAATACTGGTTTACGCGCTCGTATTGGGCTTGCGTGATAATAGGCCCCAAGGCGCCTCGCTCCCCAGTTCCAACTGCCAGCCGTTCGGCTGCTGCCGTCAACTCACCCAAGAACTGCTCCTGGATTTTGCGCTCTACCAGGCAACGAGAGCCCGCTACACATACCTGGCCAGAGTTCACGGTGAAAGCGCGCAATGACCCGCGTACGGCTTCCTCCAAGTTAGCGTCGGCAAACACGATGTTAGGCGATTTGCCTCCCAGCTCGAGTGTTACAGGTATGATGCGCTCAGCCGCGATTCGGCCTACCTCACGCCCCGCACGCACCGACCCGGTGAACGACACCTTGGCCACCCGTGGATGCGAGACAATCGCTTCTCCTACTTCATTGCCCAACCCGGTGACCACGTTCAATACCCCGTGAGGGAGACCCGCCTCCACAGCTAGGCGCGCAAACTCCAGTAGCGAAACGGACGTGAATTCTGAGGGCTTGGCAACTACCGTGTTGCCGGCAGCCAAGGCGGGAGCGATTGCGCGTGTCGCCTGATTCAACGGACCATTCCACGGCAAGATGACCCCCACCGTACCGAACGGCTCGCGACGGGTATAACAGAGGCGCTCTGGACCCACATCAATGGACTCACCCTCGAGCGAAGGGGCCAACCCGCCGTAAAACTCTAAATACTCGATCGCCGTTTCGATGCCAGCTCGGGCCACCGGCATAGACTTGCCTGTCTCGCGTTGCTCAATTTCCGCAAATCGCTCCGCCTCCTCGCGAAGCGCGTGCGCAATCTTTATCAACTGTCGTCCCCGCTGCAGCGGTTTCAAGTCTTGCCAGGCTGGTTGTGCCCGCTGTGCTGCGTCAACGGCGCGCGCTACATCCGCCGGCGTGCCGCGAGTGATCCGATAATGAGGCTGTCCCGAGCGCGGATCGTACTCGTTCAACGTTTCAGCGTTTTGCGGGATGACGAACGAGCCGTCAATAAAATGTCCCCATACTGCATCATCTGCCATAATTTGCCTCACGTCACTGAATGTTATGTGTAGTAATGTGCATTATGCACGGGGCATGCCATTTGCGCGGCTACCCCGCGTCGCTCAGACATTCAGCTGGGCTGCCTACCCTAACCCACTCGACTCTGGCAGGATATGCACAGGGGCCTGCCGCCAGGATGTTACGAGCCCGTGCATGTGCCCTTTTACACAGGAGATCTCGCATGGCAAGTTTTCTAAGGGTGGTTGCAGCCGCCGCCGCAGGTGCGGCTGCCATGTATTACCTAGACCCCGACCTGGGACGACGCCGACGCGCCCTGTTGTGTGACAAGGTTGAATCGACTGCGCGCGACGCTTGTGACTTCCTGGAAGGGAAAGGTCGACACACCGTTAACAAGGCCCGCGGTGCTATCCACCAAGCGCGACGTAACCTTGGGCTGCAACCGCAGCCGCCTGATCACACGTTGCATGAGCAAGTGCGAGCACGAATGGGCCATATCATTTCGTACGCCCGGGCTATCACTGTCAAGGTTAACGATGGTCGCGTCACGTTAACGGGTCCAGTCCTAACCAAAGATCAAGACCGCTTACTATCTGGCATTTTGGATTTGCCCGGCGTGCACGCCGTTGTCAATAAACTCACGCCTCATGAAAAACCGGGCGATGTCCCCGAACTCCAGGGGGCAAGTTGATTATCGTGCGGAAGCGCGCCGTCCCCACGGCGTGCAGTCGCCCCCTGCGAGCCCTGCCAGAACGACTCTGTAGAAGCGACTTCATTTAAGACAACGCCAGTACGTTGTCGCGCAAGACCCTCCTCTCCTATCAGGCAACGCACCCTTCTCGTTGCTGTGGCTGCAGTCTGGACATCGCTTGAATCGTTCTTGACATGCGCGCAGCAATTGCACAAGCGCGCCGGCTATTCCAGTATCAGCATGGGTTGCGAAGCGGTCGAACCTGCTGTGGTCGCCGTCTTTTCTCCGCACCAGCCGAGCGTTGAATGAACACCGAAAAACTGCGCACCCACGCGCGCGAGCAGTCGCGGCCCTCACCGCTTCTCGACCACCGCGCTCTACTTTTGCGGCGCTTCCTCCCCTCTACGGAACTATCAGGGTTTACCCTAGTCTTATAGATGAGTTCGTGTTACAATACAGGCTCTTCTCACTTCCAGGAATCTAACAAAGCTGTTCATCCATTCCTGAACGTGCGATCGAGCCTGCCGTTATCAACCTTAACTTTTAGGAGGAGTAGTTCTTGCCATCTATGACCGCTGCTAGTGCCGCTTCACAATCTTTGTCTACACAATCCGACGCTGACGCAGGTGCCGTCAAATCACAAGGTAACTTTCCGGTGATGGTTGGAGCCTTCGTGCTCATGGTCATCACGCTACTCGCTGGCATGCCCCTGTTGTCGCTGGCATTCTTTGGGGCTTCCGCAGGCAACGTATTCTCACTACTGATCGACCATAGGCACGAAATCGCCGAGGCACGGGCCAACCTGATCGCTAACAAGGTCATGCCTTG
>CAZMVM010000170.1:0-6962 GCA_964569785.1 uncultured Pigmentiphaga sp.
GCCGGGGTGGGCGCAGTAGGAATCCCCCAACTTTAGGCGGGGGAGGATGTCAAGTCGAAGGCAACCACACGTGCTCATGTCACTGATGCATCTGTCATTTGTTCTTGCCACACCTCGTCGAAAACCTGACAAAACGTGCGTTCAATTAACGATAGCGGGCGGTATTGGTTTCGAATGATTTTCACTGCCAGGCGCTGTTTGTCGTTGAACGGGCGGATGCAAAGCCCCTGCAACGTTTCGCGGGCCACGGCCGCACTGTCGACCACGGCAACGCCAATGCCGGCCTGAGCAAACCAGCAAGCCGTGGTTGCCGAGCGTACTTCGACATCGAGCTTGAGCTGGTTTAAAAAGCGCCCGTACGATCTCCTGAGTGCTTGCCCGTACAGCCCGCTATCCGGAGAAGAAATGACGCGGTGGCCCACCAGATCGTGAGGCGCAATCGTGTCCAGCTGCGCCAAGGGGTGATCGTCACGCATTACGCACATGAGCCCGCAGTGGTATTCCGCCACCGCCACCAGATTAGGATGCGGGTTCGGTAACAGCCCAACCCCAAGGTGCGCCGTTTGATCCAACAAAGACTGAACCATGATGGTGGGCACCAGCACTTCGATGCGGCACTTCACCTCGGGGTGATAGTCGTAGAGCGCTTTCACCGCCAGGGGCACTAGGTGTGGCGCCAGGCTGGCTGAAACGGCCAAATGCAGCGAGCCCGTACGCGGATTGGCCAGTTGTCGCGTGACGGTGTGCAGCTTCTCGACACCCCGCCATAACGACTCCACCTCAACATACAGCTGTTGTGCCTCGGGTGTGGGTACCAGCCTTCCTTTCACGCGCTCGAACAAGCGGATACCGCTGCGTTGCGCCGCGTGCGCCAGCATTTTGCTCACGGCAGGCTCGGACACGTGCAGTAGTTCTGCCGCCCCTTTGATGCCGCCGGTGAGCATGACCGCCCTGAAGACTTCCAGGTGACGCAAGTTCATGTCTCCCCCTCTATTTCTAAGTGCCGCTATTTAACCAGAAGTTAACTCATAGCGATAACTTTTCAATTGTGATTATTCGGGGGTGAAGGAACAATTTCCTCATCAGTGGCACGCTTCGCGGCCCGGTGCGGCAGCTCTCGGCCGGGCCTCGAAGGGCGCACTGAAACGGCCTAGAACAACATCTCAAGGAGACTCACCATGACATCCGCGGTGCACCCTTTTCCTGAACCCAAAATACGCAACGCAACCCGGCGTCGGCTGACGCAGGTGGCGGGGGCAGGGCTGGTCATGCTGGCCGCTGCGGTACCGTTTCGAGCCAGCGTAGCGGACGACGATTTCCCATCACGTCCGGTCACCATCATTCTGCCGCAGCCTCCGGGTGGTGCAGCTGATCGGCTGATGCGCACGATTGCGGCTGCCCTCGAGTCGAAGTGGGGGCAGTCCGTGATTGTGATGAGCCGGCCGGGCGGCGGGGCCGTCGTGGGCACCCTGGCCACCGCGCGCAGCGCGCCCGACGGCTACACCATCGGCCTGACCAGCAGCTCGTTAAGTATTAACGCCGCACTCGAGCGCGACCTGCCATACGATGGCATGAAAGACCTCGATCCGCTGATTCGTCTTGGGTATTACAGCCTGGGCATCGTGGCAGCCAGCGATTTTCCGGCCGACACCGTGGCGGATCTGGTGAAAATGGTGAAGGAAGAGCCCGGCAAGATTATGTACGGCTCGAACGGCGCGTTTACGGCTGCCCACGTGGCCGGCGAAATGCTGAACAAGCTGGCAGGTATTGAAATGCCGCACGTGCCGTATAACGGCGCCGCTGGCATGTACAACGACATTCGGGGTGGCACCCTGCGTCTAGGGTTTTCTGTAGTGAGTTCGGCCATCCCCTTTATTCAGTCGGGCGATATGAAAGTGCTTGGCATGACCAGCGCGCAGCGCAGCCCGCTGTTTCCCGATTGGCCGGCTATCTCCGAATCCGTTCCCGGGTATGAAACCCTGAGCTGGGCGGGCTTTGTGGTACCTGCCGGCACCCCCGAAGACAGAAAACAGAAACTCGCAAAAGACTTGCTCGAAGTGCTTGCCCGGCCCGAGGTTCGCCAGGCCATGGATGCGATGGGCTTCGAGTTAAGCCCGCAGGGGCCGGAAGAGTTCGCTGAATTCGTACGTGCTGAAACCGAGCGATATCGCGGCATGGCCAAGGAAATCGGGGCCAGCCTGAATTAGCAAGGGGTCGGTGCCCAAACCGGTCCGGGTGGAGAACAGCGCTGCGTGCAGTGGCAGCGCTTCCCAGACATCGTTAAGGAGTAAAAAATGGAAAGCTACCGATTTTGTCGTGATATTCCGGTCGAGCAAGAGTACGACGTCGTGGTCGCCGGGGGCGGCCCCGCTGGAACCGCAGCGGCAGTGTGTGCTGCACGACTCGGTGCCAAAACGCTGCTGGTAGAAGCCACCGGGTGCCTGGGCGGCATGGGGACATCGGGCCTGGTCGCGTCATTCGGCCCGGTGGCCGACGGTGAACGCATGCTGGTCGGCGGGTTCATGAAGGAGCTGATCGAAACGATGTGGGAAGCGAAGGCTTTCGGCCCTCACGTGGTGCGCGAGTTCTTCACTTCGCAGCTGAACCGCTGGGTTCCCTTCAAGCCCGAGGCCTTGAAGCGAATTCTCGATGACTTCGTGGTTGAAGCGGGCGTGGATGTCCGCTTCTTCACCCGTGCCGTCGATGTCGACGTTGTGAATCGCAAAATTCAGGGCGTTGTTATTTCCAACGTCGAAGGCTTTCAATACATCCCCACCAAGGCAGTCGTTGATGCCACGGGCGATGCAGCCGTATCGGCCTTGGCAGGCGCGGAATGCAAGGTGGTATTGCGCGACACTGACACCGTTGCGCCGAGCACCTTGTGTTCGCTGTTTGCCGGAATTAATTGGGATCACCCCGAGTACGGCGACGATTGGCGCGGCATTGATGCGGTAAAAAACCGCACCAAGAACGAGTGGCTGCAACAAGCCATCGAGGAAGGCCACTTCACGCAAGAAGACCGGTTCATGCCGGGTATGAACAAAATCGGCAAACACACGGGTGCGCTTAACGGTGGGCACGTATTCAACCTGAACCCGCTGAATATTCGCAGCCTGTCCGACGGCATGATTTTCGGGCGCAAGCTGGCATTAGAGTACGAATCGTTCTTCCGTAAATATGTGCCGGGCTGCGAGAACATCGAACATTTAACCACCGCGCCGGTCATGGGGGTACGCGATTCACGCCGCATTGTGGGGGAGTTCGAGCTCACTATCGAAGACTTCCGGTCGAAGCGACAGTTTCCCGACCAGGTCGCTGTTTATAACCGCCCCACGGACGTACACCCAACCAACACCTCCAAAGAAGAGTACGAGCGCTTTTTAAAGGATTTCCACGGCAAGGAAAATCTGGGGCAGGGTAATTGTGTGGGCATTCCGTACAGCATCTTGGTGCCGCGCGGTTGGGAAAACCTTTGGGTGGCCGGGCGTTGTCATTCCAGTGACACCAAGGTGCATGGTTCGATACGTGCGCAATCGGCAGCCTATATGATGGGACAAGCAGCCGGCACCGCAGCAGTGCAATCGATACGTACTGGCCAGCCCGCCTGCGACCTGAACACAGCCACCCTGGTAGAAACGCTGCGTGACAACGGCGCTTATTTGCCACAAACCAAATTATCGGAACAAATGACGCGTTGACGCCGTGACGCCAGCGCTTCGCGGCACTGCCGTGTATCTTCCACAAGGCTTTTCTTACAACCAACCCGATGAGCAATAGCATGGTGAAGAGGAGTGCATCTGCAGGCACGCATTTTCTGCAGATTCCAGGGCCGAGCCCCGTGCCGGAACGGATTCTTCGGGCAATCGACCGCGCCGTCATCGACCATCGCGGGCCCGAGTTCGGCCAACTGGGCCAGGAGGTCTTGCAGGGCATGCGCAAGATCGTTCAAACCCAGCACCCGGTTGTTATTTATCCGGCCTCCGGCACCGGCGCGTGGGAAGCGGCGCTGGTGAACACGCTTAGCCCCGGCGATCATGTGCTGATGTATGAAACAGGGCATTTCGCGATGCTGTGGCATCGCCTTGCCACCCGGCTGGGGCTGGAGGCCGAGCTTATGCCCGGCGACTGGCAATACGGCGTGGACGCTAATCAAATTGAAGACCGATTGCGTCGCGATACCGCGGGCACCATCAAGGCGGTCTGTGTTGTACACAACGAAACGTCCACCGGCGTCACCAGCGATATCGCCGCCGTGCGCGCAGCGATCGATCGTGCCGGCCACCCGGCGCTGCTGATGGTGGACACGATTTCCTCGCTGGGTTCACTCGATTACCGCGCTGACGCCTGGGGCGTGGATGTCACCGTAGGCGGTTCGCAAAAAGGCCTGATGCTGCCGCCCGGCATCTCGTTCAATGCCATGAGCCCGCGCGCCCTGGAGGCCGCGAAAAGCGCGCACCTGCCCCGTTCGTATTGGGACTGGGGCGAGATGCTGGCCATGAACGAAACGGGTTACTTCCCCTACACGCCCGCCACCAATCTCTTGTATGGGTTGCGCGAGGCCATTCATATGCTTGAGGAAGAAGGGCTGGAACAGGTTTTTGCCCGTCACCGCCGACTAGGGGAAGCCACCCGGGCCGCGGTTCGTGCGTGGGGGTTGGAGATCCTTTGTAAAGATCCGGCGTGCTACAGCAATGTGTTAACTGCGGTTGTTATGCCAGCGGGATACCGCGAGCAAGACTTCCGGCGCGTGGTACTGGATGCGTTCAACATGTCATTGGGTGCGGGCTTGGGCAAACTGAACGGCCGCGCGTTTCGCATTGGGCACCTCGGCGCGATCAGTGAACTTACCCTGTTGGGGGCACTGGCAGGGGTGGAGATGGCGCTTGGTATTGCCAAGATCCCCCATCAGTCAGGCGGCGTCGCAGCCGCTATGGGTGTGCTTAAAGAAGCTCACCTATAAAGGGAAGCGCAAAGGGAAGCACGCGCATCCTCCCGACGCGGATCGGTGGCGCGTCAACGTCGATTTACCGATTTTTTCTCAGGTAGGCTTGCTTGTGCTGGCGCCAAGTCGCCACGCCGGGAGAGAGCGCTTTCACCGTAAAGAGACGGCGAATGTTGCACCGGAAGGTGTCATCGCCGAATGAAATCTTCCCCTCGCTCCTGAGTGTGTCCCCTACTGCTCTCACCGACCCGCCACGCTTCTATGCCCATCGCTCGTCGCCGTACCACCGGCACATCGCCTTCGCTGTGAGTACCGGGCGGTTGTCCCCCCCACCCGGCCTCAGGTATAAGAGTGCGGCATACGGATTGGGCTGGAGGGGGCTGCGTAAGGCCTTCCTTCCAGCCCATTGCCGTCGCAAGCCAACACTTCCGTAACAACCGCCTATACAAGAAAAAAAGGAACCACGATGAAGCTGGTCGACCTCTCTATTTACCTGGAAAACGACGTCTTATCAGACCCGCCCGCGTTTGCTCCCCGTATTCAATATTTCGACCATAAGCAAAGCCTTGAGCAACTCTTGCCATTTTTTCCGGGGCTGAAGCCCGGTGATCTGCCCGATGGAGAGGCGTGGGCTGTAGAAAAGGTAGAACTCAATACCCACAATGGCACGCATCTGGATGCACCTTGGCATTTCGCGTCCACTATGAATAAGGGCGAGCGCGCCATTACCATTGACGAAGTGCCGCTGGATTGGTGCTTCCGGCCGGGTGTGAAGCTGGATTTCCGTCATTTTGAGGACGGGTACGTGGTGCAGCCGTCCGACGTAGAAGCGGAGCTCAAGCGCATTGGCTATCAGCTTGAGCCCCTCGACATTGTGGTGATTAACACGCGTGCGGGCTCGCGCTACGGGCACGATGATTATGTTTCCGCGGGGTGTGGCATGGGATACGAGGCCACCATGTATCTGTTGGAGCGGGGCGTACGCCTGACGGGCACCGACGCCTGGAGCTGGGACGCCCCGTTTTCGCATACGGCGAAGCGATACGCCCAAGAGCAAGACCCCTCCATCATCTGGGAAGGCCACAAAGCGGGTCGCGATATTGGCTACTGTCACCTTGAGAAGCTCAGTAACCTGGAGGTGCTGCCGCCCCATGGATTCAAAATTATCTGCTTCCCGGTCAAAGTGCGCGGCGCATCAGCCGGGTGGACGCGAGCCGTTGCCGTGTTAGACGAATGAGTGCCTGGAGCTTACAACTCCCGATGACTTCGTCTTAATCTTTAGAGACGATTTGTGGCTTGTCAGCGGTCGGCGCCCGCATCATACTCAATCACGTTGTCCTGAGGTTTTGCGGCATGGCATTTGCAGCCATGCCTCTGAGAGTGCCGAAGTTCCACTTTGCGCCATGCGCTTATTTGGAGGACACGTATGACTCGACACTACGATCGACGTGGTGATGCGGCCCGGTTGCGGTATTTAGAAGAGGATTACGAATACGCAGGGCTGGGGTCTTTATCCAGCAGCGGTCGAGGATTTGGGCGCGTCGGGCAAAGCCGCGGCGCAGCTTTTCGGCGGGGTGACGAACGATACCGTACGTTTCGCTCCTACTACGACAGGCTCGATACCGCGCCGTCGGAATACGAAGACTGGAGAGAGTTCTTGCCTCCCCAGCGCGACAGCCAGGAGGCTTATCGGGCCGAAGCTGAACGGCGCAACGCCTATTCCGCTGGCTATGCAACAGCTCGAGAGCAATCAGAACAAGAGATGGTGCGTATCGCACCAGTGGCGCGTCGGGCACGCCGAGAGCGTATCTACCCTAAAGGCTATGTGCGTTCCGATGAGCGTATTCGCGAAGAAATCTGCGAAGCGCTGGGCGACTCGGGGCTGGATGTCAGCGACGTAACCATCACCGTGAAAGAGGGCGTGGTCACCTTGGACGGGAGGGTAACCCAATGGGGCATCAAGCATGCCATTGAAGACTACGCCGACGATTGCGGCGGCGTAAAAGAAATCTTCAACGCC
>CAZMVM010000171.1:0-410 GCA_964569785.1 uncultured Pigmentiphaga sp.
CCGAGGCAAGCTCGCCCGGGTTCATTGCCTGCAGGCCTGAATACAACCAGCCTACCGCCGCCGCCACATCCTGGCGGCCGGGATTATTCAGATAAACGACCCGGCGGCCGGCTTTTTCGGGCGATACCAGATCGATGGAGCGCAGGACGTGATCGCGCAGGTCGCGGTAACGCCATAAGACAGGAACCGAAGACGACTGCGGGAACCAGGGCTCGATCTTGTTCGCCACGGTCCAGAGCGCGCCGGTCTTCAGGGTTTCGAGCTCTTCGTAGTAGGCGAGCAGTTCAGGGGTGTCTTCGACGTTGGCGCGTCCGACCACGTCTTCCCGGTAATTGGTGCGAGGGACAATTTTCATAGCAGCCTGTCTCTTCGAGGTGAATGATTTTATAAAATCGCGGTGTTTTTCGATA
>CAZMVM010000171.1:420-6952 GCA_964569785.1 uncultured Pigmentiphaga sp.
TAATCACCATAATTACAAGCATGGAGCCGTCGCCGCCTCAGAGATCCACAGGGTGGCTCGTTTACTTCAGGTTTTGCGTTTGGCTGGTCAGGCCTTCCACGAAGGTTTTGAGCACCGCTTTTTTATTGTCCTTTCGCATGACAGCGTGGACACTGGCTTCCAGCCCGGGCTCATCCAGGCTTCTGAAGGTGAGGTCATGGGGTTTGAAGCTTTTGGTCGACGTCGGCACCAGAGCGATGCCTACCCCTGCAGCGACAAGGCTCAGTTGCGCAGGCACCTCGCTGACTGTCTGCTCTACGCTGGGCGAGAATCCGTGTGCCGCACATGCCAGGAATATGCGCTCCGCAAAGGTCGAGGTTTCTCGCCGTAACATCACGAATCGCTCGTTTTTCAGTTCGTTCAGCCGCAACTGCGAACGTGAAGTCAGGGGGTGGCCGGGTGGCAGCGCAACCAGCAGGGGGTCATTCCACAATTTGCGGCTGCAGAGCAGGTCGTCTTCGATGAATTGCCTGGAAATGCTCAGGTCGATACGATGTTCTCGCAGAGCCTCCAGCTGATCATTGGGCGCCATTTCGTTCAAGATGACCCGGATGTCAGGATGAGACCGGGCCAGTTTGGCAATCAGACCCGGAAGCGGGCCCAGAAAATGCGACCCTGACAAGCCAATTTCCAGGCGGCCGGCAAGGCCTGCGTCGATCTGCCGCACCCGGTGGGTCGCCTCCTTCAGGCGATTCTGGATGATGCGGACATCGCGCAAAAATGCAGCGCCGGCTTCGGTAAGTTCGACCTTGCGGCTGGTACGATGGAAAAGTTTCACGCCCAGTTCGTTTTCCAGCTGAGCAATCTGGGCGCTAAGCGGCGGCTGCGAAATATGCAGACGCTCGGCCGCCCGAGTGAAATTCAATTCCTCGGCCAATGTCGTAAAGTAGCGGAGCTGGCGTAGTTCCATAGCCGAAATATAGCGTACGAGACGATTTTTATATTGGACGGGCTTTGCAAAATAGCCGAAGATAATCCGGTTACTGTCCAAAGTTCCTTTCCAGGAAAAGATTATGAGCACAACAGCACGTTCGTTCCGAATCGGTCAGATCGTTCCCAGTTCCAACACAACGATGGAAACCGAAATTCCCCTGATGCTGCGCAGCCGCGAAAGCAAGTTTGAAGAGCGTTTTACGTTTCATTCGAGCCGTATGCGCATGAAGAAAGTGACGGCCGAAGAGCTCAAGGCTATGGACGCCGACTCGGATCGCTGCGCGCTCGAGCTGTCCGACGCTCGCGTAGATGTGCTGGGCTATGCATGTCTGGTCGCGATCATGAGCATGGGACTCGGATATCACCGGGAGTCTGAGAAGCGTCTGCACCAGGTAACTGTCGACAATAATGGCGCTGCTCCGGTCGTGTCCAGCGCGGGCGCGCTGGTCGAAGGGCTGCACGCCATGGGTGCCAAGAAAGTGTCGATCCTGACCCCGTACATGAAGCCCCTGACCAAGCTGGTCGTAGACTATATCGAGAACGAGGGAATCGAAGTGCACGACGCGTTGTCGCTCGAGATTCCTGACAACCTCGAGGTGGGTCGCCAAGATCCGCTGGCTCCGGCCGAGCACGTCAAGCGTCTGAATACCAGCGGGGTAGATGCCGTGGTATTGTCGGCTTGTGTGCAAATGCCCTCGTTCCAGTCTGTACAACAGGTCGAGAATCAGCTTGGCATGCCGGTAACAACTGCCGCTATCGGCACAGTTCACCAGATGCTCAAGCGTTTGGGCCTGCAAACAGAAGTACCGAATGCAGGAAGCCTGCTTTCTGGTCGCTATTAACGCGCAGCACAACGGGCCCCTCTGGGCCCGTTTTTACATTCTGTAAAATATCGGAGCTTACCGCGTCCGTCTGCAAACCGTAGGCGATTGGCCGGGGCGGCATCCAGCTCTATTGTTGTGGAAAGTACACGGCAGCGGCCGCTCTTAACGAATCTTAAAAGTCATTTCCTACAATAAAAAGATTCATATTGTTATAATCATGCATAGTTTGCCAAGGTGTTCAAGTAGCTTGTTGGCCACACCGGCAAGGGTTCATCTGCCAGGCAAACCGCATTAAGACGCAAGGTTATGCTCCAAGAATACGGTGCCAGAAGCCCGTAGCTCCGCCTTGCCAGATACTCACATATCTAAACAAAGTATCCCGTTGCATAGCTGATAACCAGCTACAGGTGGCGGGGCTTTGCACGTCTTCGCGTTTCACATAGTCAGTCTTCATCGCCGTGCGTATTGTTGTGCGTGGGGAGGTGTGCGCGTTGCCGTTCCTGGATGTTGCGATCCTCGCTTTACCTTGAGGAGAACCTTTGGTTTGCTGATACGAAATGTGCTTAGCAGTGTGCTGGTTATCGGAGTGCTAATTCTGCCGAGGGTCGCGCACGCGCAGCCGATCACAATCAACGAGGCAGTAGAGGCCGCTGTGTTGAACAGCCCGCAGATTCGGGCGCAATTCAATGATTTTGTGTCTTCGCTGGAAGGCCAGAACGTGCAGCGCGGCGCCCTGCTGCCCCAGCTGAGTGTTGAAGGCTGGACCGGACGCCAATGGAGCGGCGGTAACGCTGCAGTGTCGAGTTCAAATTGGACGCGTAACGGTTACGGGCTCCAACTGAGGCAGTTGCTGTTTGATGGCCTCGCGACACTTAATCTTACCCGCCAGATGGGGCTCGAGAAACTCGCCGGGTATTACGAATTGCTTGCTGCAGTCGACTCAGTCGCCCTCGAGGCGGCCGAAGCCTACATCGATGTCATCCGGTACCGCGAGATGGAGCGTCTTGCGCGCGAGAACTACGATGTGCACGTCGAAACGCTGGACCAAATCAAGCAGCGGCTCGATTCGGGCGTAGGCAGGGGCGTCGATTATGAGCAGGCCAGTGGTCGCTTGGCGTTGGCTCAGGCCAATCTGATGACCGAAACGAACAACCTCAACGACGTTTCACAGCGATATCGCCGCTTGATTGGAAGCCCCCCGCAGCAAACCATGCCCGAGCCTGTCAGCTTGGGCATGGCCCTGCCCAAAGATCCCAAGAATTTCGAGAGCTCGCTACGCAGCAATCCTGGCGTTCTGGCGAAACAAGCCCTGTTTCAGGCGTCGGAACATGGTGTCGAGGCCGCGAAGGGAAACGATCTGCCCCGGCTTGAACTTCGTGCATCAACGGGGCGTGACACCAACCTGCCCGGGGATGCCTATCGCAATATCCAGAATTCAAGCGTGCAGGTGGTGATGTCATATAACCTGTATCGCGGCGGAGCCGACAGCGCCCGAATTCGTCAAACGAAGGCCCAGTCTTATGCTGCTCGCGACGTTCGCGACCATACATGCCGAAATTTGCAGCAGGACTTGTCAGTGATCTGGAACCGCGTCCAGGTCCTGCGTCAACAAATGCCCTTCTTGGTGGCACACCAGACAGCCACCGAAAAAGTACGGCTGGCATATCAGCAGCAGTTTGACATTGGCGAGCGTTCGCTTCTGGATGTGCTCAATACAGAAAACGAGCTCTTCGATGCCAAGCGCAGTCTGAACAATGCTACTCACGACCTTCGTATTGCCGAATACCGCTGGCTGGCGAAGTCTCATCAGATACTTCCCGCCCTGGGATTGAGACAGCCCTATGAACAGCAGCCGGATGAGGCCAAGAAGCTGGTTTTTCCGGATGAATTGCTGCAGATATGCCTGACTCCGGCCCCGGACACCCAAAATTTGCAACCCGTGCAACTGCAGTATCGCGACGGGATGTTACCCCCAGTGATTACTTCGGTAGACGCCGCCTCGGCGGAACAGTAATGTTGCTGTTGCTTAAAACACGGTAAGGCGAAAAACCTTGGAGAAAAAACGTCCTCTGCAAAAAATCGAGTTATCCGAGCTGGATGCCGACTTCATCCGGGTACTCGAAGATCTTATTGACGCCCTGTTTGCTAACGGCACGCTGCGGGTCACCGATCTGCCGCCCGAAGCCCTGGCTAAATTGAATCGCCGAAAGGACGCGCGGGCACGCTTGCGCGATTCTCTCGATCTCATCGACGATTCGGATGTGATATGACCCAAAGCAACGCCAAGCATGTTCAAACCGGGGCGACACATACCGCGACCGACCGGCTCACCAATACGATTCCTCCACATCTGACGCATGACGATCCCCTGCTGTCGTGCCTGGTGGCGTTGACGCGTCTGCATGGCCGTCCTCATACGGGTCAATCGTTGATTGCCGGCCTGCCTATTGACGAGGGAAACCGGCTCACACTGGCTCTGCTGCCCCGGGCTGCGGCCCGAGCCCAGCTTTCCGCAAGACTTGTGCGGCGCTCATTAGAAGGGATGCCGACGGAATTGCTGCCCGCCCTGCTGGTGTTGAAGGGGGGGCGCGCTTGCTTGTTGCTCGAAGTCAAGCCGGATAGCTACGTAATTCAGCATTCCGAAATACCCAGTGCAGTCGAAATCAGCAAAGAAGAGCTCGAAAATCAGTACGACGGCTTCACCTATTTCATCCGGCCGATATTTCGGTTTGAGCAAAGGGTCAAGGAAAAGATCGCCTCACATACCGGGCACTGGTTCTGGGATGTGGCGCTGGCCAATCGTAAGCTGTACCGCGATGCCCTGATTGCGGCCTTGCTTATCAACATTTTTGGCTTGTCCATGCCGCTTTTTACACTGAATGTGTACGATCGGGTCCTGCCGAATAACGCGATTGATACGTTATGGGTGCTGGCTGTCGGCATCGGGCTGGTCGTTGTCTTTAATCTGGTGCTGTCCAGTGTGCGGGCCTATGTGGTAGATGCGGCCAGCAAGCGGGTTGATGTCACGCTCTCAGCACAGATAATGGAACAGGTACTCGATTTGCGAATGGAAAACCGGCCCGTGTCTGTCGGTTCGTTCGCAGCGAACTTGCGTTCTTTTGAGACCGTGCGCGATTTCATCGCATCGGCAAGCCTTACCACCTTGGTGGACCTGCCATTTGTGTTTTTATTTTTGGCTGTACTGGCGTGGATTTCTCCCTGGCTCGTGCTTCCCCCGGCGGTAGCGATAATCGTCGTTCTGATCGTGTCGTTTTTTTCGCAGGCGCGCATGAATCGGTTGATCCGGCAGCAGTTTCAGGCAAGCGCACAGCGCAATGCTACGTTGGTAGAGTCGTTGTCGGCGCTTGAGACGGTCAAGGCGCTAAATGCCCAGGGTATCGCCCAACGTCAGTGGGAGGCATCTACTCAATACCTGGCACGGCTGGGTAAACGGATTAAAACGATTTCGTCCCTGACAGTAAATTTCGTGCAGGCCTGCCAGCAGCTGGTCACTATCTCCGTGGTGATTACCGGGGTGTATCTGTTTCAGGAGGCGCAATTATCGATGGGTGGCATTATTGCTGCGTCGATGATCGCCGGCCGTTGCCTGGCACCTTTGGGTCAGGTGGCCGGATTGATGATGCAGTTTCAGAACGCGCGCGCGTCGCTGGACTCCGTCGATAACTACATGAAGATGCCGGTTGAGCGGCCGGCCGAGAAAGTGTTTCTTCCTCGACCCTTTCTCAAGGGCGATATCGAGCTGCGTGACGTTGAGTTTTCATATCCAAATAGCAGTCAACCCTCGCTTCGAGGAGTCAATCTCAAAATCCGCCAGGGCGAGAAAGTGGGCATTATCGGTCGGATTGGTTCCGGCAAAAGCACGTTGGAACGCATCATACTGGGCCTGTATGCACCCACTTCCGGAACCGTCCTGATTGACGGAATCGACATCAAACAGATTGACCCGGCTGATCTGCGCCGCGCTATCGGATATGTGCCCCAGGATCCCGTGCTGTTCTACGGAAGCTTGCGACATAACCTTTCAATGGGGGCGCCGTTCGCCGACGCCAGGCAAGTAATGGCGGTGGCCGAAGCGGCCGGTATCGATAATCTGGCTGACAGCCACCCCGAAGGCTATGACATGCTCATCGGCGAGCGTGGAGATTCCTTGTCAGGGGGGCAGCGCCAGTCGGTAGCCATTGCGCGCGCTCTGATCAACAATCCACCCATATTGCTGCTGGATGAGCCTAGCAGCAATATGGACAACCAAAGCGAGGCGGCACTCAAGATCCGGCTCAGCGAACTTGCCGTTGACAAGACGCTCGTGTTGATCACGCATCGCAGTACGCTGCTCGAACTGGTCGACCGTCTCATAGTGATCGACAAGGGTGTCATTGTGGCCGACGGCCCGAAAGCTCAAGTGGTCGAAGCTCTTCGCCAGGGACGTGTGGGTCAGGTCAAGAGGACGGCATAATGAGGCAGCTAGGCTTTTTCAGCAAAATTGCCCCGACCCTGGGCTTTGGCGACATGTCTCAGTCACGCGACGGCGGGCTGTCCAAAGACCTGGCCGTTGACGTGCATGAGGCGCTCGAAAATCAACAGGCACGTGGTGCCCGTATGTTGTTGTGGCTATCGTTATTGGCGGTAGCCGTCTTGTTTGCGTGGGCGTCATTTGCCGTGGTTGACGAAGTCGTGCGTGGCGAAGGCAAGGTGGTTCCGTCGCGGCAAGTACAGGT
>CAZMVM010000172.1:0-6919 GCA_964569785.1 uncultured Pigmentiphaga sp.
GCGTTAAAAAGCTGGTGGATGAAGCTGCATGTGCCGGCCAACTTCATCGGTTATGGCACATTTTCGCTTGCGGCCATGGTTGCTTTCGCCTACCTGGTTAAAAGTCACGGTAATACCCGGTCGTGGAAGAAGCTGATTCCCCTGTTCGTGCTTGGGGTGTTGCTGGTGGCAGAACCCATGGTCTTTCGCACGGAAGGGCTGTCTGCTTACTGGATGATGTACTTCGGAGTTGGCGCGTTGCTCACTGGTGGTATTCTTGCCGCCCGGCGTCCGTTGGCCGAGCGGCTGCCATCGCTCGAGGTGCTTGATGACATTATGTATAAGGCGATCGCCGTGGGTTTCGCCTTTTTCACCGTCGCGACCATCCTGGGCGCGTTGTGGGCGGCTGAAGCCTGGGGGGCGTATTGGCAGTGGGACCCAAAAGAGACCTGGGCGCTGATCGTTTGGCTTAATTATGCTGCATGGCTACACATGCGGCTGGTCAAGGGCCTGCGCGGGGCGATTGGCGCATATTGGGCGCTCATCGGTTTATTAATAACCGGCTTCGCATTTCTGGGCGTTAACATGTTCTTGTCTGGCTTGCATTCTTACGGCGAACTCTAGCCGGAAGACGGCGCGGCGTCTTATACGCGCGCATTGCAAGAGTGAATGCAACCTGCCGCCAGCGCACTGGCGGCAGTTTTGTTTTGGACTGCGATTGGGCGCAATCGCCCCAGCAATGGCACAATGTCGCGGTCGATCTTGTACTGCCTCAAGAGGTGATCTTGTGAATCAGTCGCCGCCGTCACGCTCCCCAGCTACGGTCACAGCTCCCCATGATGATGCCAGCACCGTACCCGGCGTCGTTTCAGCATCCGGGGCGACGCCCATGCCCGACGATGAACTTGAAGCGGTGTCGCCCAAGCCCGAATTCGGGGCAGTCGGTGTCGGCCCTGCACCAACACAAGGTGCGGCTACGCGCGATGCTCGGGTACAGGGTTCGGCCCCGCTTGAAGTGCCCCATGCGCGTGTCCGGAGCGATTGCCGGCTCATGCGGCGTCTGGTGCACCGCCTCGGACTGCCATTTGTGCTGCGTCGCCTTGCGCTGGTCGTGTTGACGGTCATCGTGTTCTGGTTCGTGGCACAGGCGATTTTGAATTACGGGGCAGGGGTGTCTTACAGCCGCCTGGGCCCTCCCGACGCGGCCATTGTCAGCCTGCTTGATCGCATCAACCCGTACCTCTGGTGGACGCTCGTCGTTATCTTGGGCTTAATTGTCTTTTTCTGGCTGCGGTCTAGCTGGTACGAGGGCGTCTTGCGCGAGCGCGCCGTTCCTGTGCCATCGGATGATGTCCGGACATTAGCCGCACAGTTATCACCACCCGTGCTGGATGTGGTGCGCTGGGTTTGGTCAGACCACAATTATCCCTTGACTCAAGGGGACTTGCGTCGTGCCATTGCCGAAGTGCGAGCGGGCCGTATTCAAAAGATGCGCCTGGCCATCGAGCAGCAAAGTATTCTGGGTGCCCGCCGTCCGATTTGAACGCCTTTCGCTACAAAGGGGGCAGAATAGGCGTGTTGCCGATTTGACGTGGCCCCCAGCGATAGGGCAAGCAAAAAGGGCGGGACTGCCGCAGCGTTCCCGCCTCCATCAAGCTATACCACCATCGACAGCACGCGCTTACGCGTAAATGATATTGAGACTTGCAAAGTCGTCGGGATCGATGTGCGCTGCTGCTCCTACCACCGTGATCGAGCCGCTAAAGTCGAACGGCCCACCTGCCCCATCAGTAACGACAATGTCGCTTCCGTGCTTCGTGACCACGAGCTGCCCGGGGTGGGTATAACCCAGATACGATAAGTCGATGCGGTCACTGAAGGCTGGATCGGCACCCGGCGTAAAATTGTTGATCACCACGTTCTGAATGTCATCGCCGATGAAGGCGTACACCTCGCGAGTAGCGGTGTTGCCGGAGAGCTCGACGTCCACCGTAGCGGAATGGTTGTCACCCGTGTTACCCAACAGATAGTTGACGTATTCGTCGGGGCGTCGATTTTCGTCAACATCAAACCCGAAGTTGGCGTCCCGGGCGTCGAGGACCAGCGCGGTGGTGACCCCGGACACGTCGAGTACCTTGAACTGGTATAGCAAAGCTTTGAGGTCGATATTTGCAACGTTGCCTTCCACGGTGACGTGTTCGAGGCTCCAGTTGCCGATGGTGTCGCCGCCAGCCTCCAGGATTACCTGATCCCCGACGGTCACGGTCACGGAAGCGGCCTGCGTGTTCGCAAGATGCACGTCGGCATCGTCACCGGCCGTCACCAAAAGGTCGAAGCCGCCGTAGACATCTACGAGATCGACGTATGCATCCTCATCTGCCTCGACGTGGATGAACTCCAATGCCTCAAAGCCTTCACCCGGCACCATGGGCTGGGGCTCGCGCCCGGGCTGCGTATTGTCGATTTTGAGTTCGAACACGTCGTCTTCGTGCCAGCTTGCGCCCGAGGTGTCGATTTCGAGCGTGTGCGCAGCCCTGTCAGATTCAGGCCATTTGACCGTGAGTATGGCCGGGGCGCTCGGGTTTAATTTGTAGTCGATTTCCACCGTGAGAATTTCAAACGACTCAAGCGCCTCCTCCATCGCCTCAGCGATCGCAATGGCATGGTAGCTGAAGAATTGGGGACGCTTGACGTCTGATGCGATGTCATCGACGACCATTTTCAGAATGCCGTCGGGAATCGTATTCGCCGTTACCTCGATCGTGTAGATTTGGAACTGTCCTTCGTCCGCAGCCATGCCCGCCGTACCCGATAGGTTCAGCGTAGCGTCGCCCTCCGCCTGCACGTTGATGTTAGCCAAGCGGTCGAAGTCGTCCTTAGCTGCATCGGAGGCTGCAAGCGTGGCGTTGATATCTCCGACCGCCACGATATTGATTTCACGCAGACGCGAGACATCATTGCCGGCGTCAGCACTCATGTGCAAGCGCACTTGACCGTCTCCGCTCTGCTGCTGCACGGCGAGGGTCTCGAGTACAGGGCCGCCGACGTTGAGTATGTCGATGACGCCATCTTCATTGGTGCTGACAACGCTTAGCTGTGTCACGTTGCCGGCGTCGAGCTTTAGGTTGTAGACGTTGCTCTTGGCCTCGACCACCAACGCTTCGTTCGACTGGGCGAACCCGAGCGTGTGCCCGGCGCCGTTGACGTCGTCGTCGAACACCAGCCTGCCGGGAGGAGTGTCGAACCCGCCGAGGTTCAGAGTCGCATTGCGATCGAGCACCACCTGGTTGTCGAAGTAAAGCACATCGACGTTCGTTACCCCGTTGAAGTTCAGAGTTTCGATATCCGCGGCGCCAAACTGTAGATCGTCCTTATCTTCAACGCCCAGCACGTTGGTTCCAGCGCCCAGGTCAATGTCGACAGATCCGTCGAGCACGCGCCGGTTCACCAGAACGGCATCATCGCCTATGCCCGTGTGCACACTTACGAGGCGAAGGCTGCCTCCAACGTCGAGGGTCAAATCGCCGGTGTGACGGGTCGCATCGACACGCTCCATGAATCGAAAATCGTCATCACCGGCAAGGTCGGCCTGGTCGCCACCCTCGATGTTCAGCTTGCGGATGTTGGCGGCGTCGCCACCCAACACCAGGTAGACGCCGGCGGTGACATTCAGATTGACTGTTTCCAATGCGTCGGCAAAGACCGTCAGCAAGGCTTCGTTATCGTCCCAGCCTACGTCCTCGGCAATCACGTTCTGCTCGGTGACACGTTGGCCTGCAGCGTAGACGATCCCGGTTTTGATGCCGCCACCAATAGTGCGTAAGCCAAGTAGCGGTGCGTGGCCGTCTTCGTGGGTGCTCAAATGAATAATGCCGAGATCTGCGCTGGGACGGATGTTCCAGATCTCGTTGACGCCCCGCACGTTCTCCGCGTTGAACACGCCCCGGGCTTGTTCGACCCGACCGCCAACGACGGCCCCGCCGAACTGGATAATTTCAAAGCCGCTGATGCGGGTGTTTTGGCTCTCAACCTGCTCGCCCCACAGCTGCAGACGGTCGTTGTTACCTTCGGTGCCCATGACCACATCGCGCCAACCGTTGTTCAAAACGGGGGGCACCGACCCCCTCCCGGGGTCAAGCGCCAGGGTTAACTGACCCTTGAGCTGCGAGGCATCGACCTTGACCGGTGTCGTCGCCCCGAGCTGGTTGACCCGGATGGCCAGGTCTTGCGTACCCAACAGATTCAGCGAAGCGTCGCTGACGGTTGGCGCTACCAACGAAGCAATCACGTTCGAGGTGTCACGAATACCGTTCGAGACGACATTCAACGTGTGTAATGGTCTGGGATCACTATCCAGAACTGTCAGATTGTTGATCCACAACTCGCCATCAAAGCGTGCTGTGTTGTCCAGCGTCACAGTGAGCTCTTCATCCTCGACGCCGTCGATCCTGATGGTGGCAAAGGACTGATTGGCGTTGCCGTCGCGTAGCGTTTGGTTCTTGCCCGTGATGACCACGTCGGTTTGCGACTCCAGGTGGTACAGCCTCGTGCTTGTATCCTCCGCCGTTGCGATTTCAACGACTTCAACACCGGGCATGTTTGTAAAGTCATGCTCGGTGTCATTGCGGCCTTCAATCTCATAATGTTGGAAGTTCGAGAAACTTTCGAACGTGTTCCGTGCGGTCGTGCCATGGCTGTTGCGCACCGCAATGGTGTTGTAGCCTGCACCACCGTCAACACGCACTGCGGCAACTTCATGAAGATCCAGGTTGAGACGGTCGTCACCCGCCTTCAGGTCTACCTGCATCGCAAAATCGACGTCGTGACTGACCGCATCGCTGTGCTCGAAGAGGCCTGCTTCTTCGATGGTGATGTTGTCGTCGTTCTCACCGCCTTCGTACGTGAACAGCACTTCTTCAGTGGCATGGTTCAGGTAGCGGTTGAACGCATCATGGGTTAGCACCACGCTGTAGACTAATTGGCCCACAAAGTTGTCGGTGAGCACTTCACGAACATCGCACAATCCGCTGGACGTGCGTCCGTCCAGTTCACCGGGTACACCCTTGAACTGGTGACCCACCGTCAAGTCGCCCTGGGCGCCGATGTTGGTGAGTACCACGGTTTCAAGAAACATGGTGCCGCGGCCAAAGGAACCCTTGGAGATCATGTGCGACAACCAGCTGTCGCGATCGACCGCAACATCAAACACCGCAACGCCGGCGTCGTTCATTCCGGCAATGTTTAAAACACCGCCTTGCGCACCGCGACCGACATCGTCGAGCACCACGTGAGTGCTGACGGGATGAGTGTCGATGATTGCCGGTTCGACGACTTGGTTCCAGTACGCGTCGCCGTCCGCAGGCACTTGCCCATCGATGAAGGTCCACGTGCCCACTTGAAAAGCACGTCCCTGAGGGTCGGTCAGGGTGAGTTCAACCGAGCCGGTGCGCTCGACTTTCACGCCTTCCAGACCGGCGATGCCGTCCATCGCTTCGCGGATTGCGAGGGTCAGCTCATCGTGATTGCTCGCCATCCCAATCGCCTCGGAACGGATGGTATAGGGCACGCCGCCGAGCACGAACGTGAAGCCGTCGATCTTGACGTAACTCAGATCACCTGGCGTGTGGGTGCTGTCCAGACGCATGATCAGCTTCGAGTCTCGCGCCGTCGTCACGGGCACGAGTTGATCTGGCGAGAAAAGCACCTGCAGCGACGCCCCCGGTGTCATAAACACGTTGTACTTGTCGACCAGCTCGGAAAAGGGAAAGTCAGACGTGGGGAAGTTACTGTAGAAGCCATCGGTGCTTTCCATCCCGATGGTCACATTCTCGGGACGCTCGCGGATGTCTTCGATTTGGATGTTGCCGCGACTGTTGTACGACCACCATTCTTCGACGCCTTCCATTTGCTCGGCATCGATGGTCGACCAGTTCGGTGTCTGGTCTTTGGTCCATCCTTGCTGGCGCAGCTTCACGACTTCAACGTTCTTGGTCGCCGGTGAAATCACCGTGCCGGTGGCCCCATCATTCGTCGCCGAGCCTTGCAAATCAGCCAACAGAATGTCGCGCCCGCCACCGCCGTCAATATAGTCGCCCGATTGCAGCGTCAACGAGCTCTCACCCAGCGGGTTTTGCTCCGCCGGTGCATAAAATACCTCGTTGCGATAGGTGCCCTCGATGTAATCGGGCCAAATCGTTAGCTTCGTGTCTACCGGCGGCTCTTTGTTCTCGACCGTGATTTTGTAAATGGCCGCGTCCACTGACTCGGGCGTCTCGTCAACGCCTTCGAGCACTTCCTTGGCATCATAGTAAAGGCTATCTAAGATCTGCGGGTTCGAGTTCTCCCACTGCGCAAACTCGACGGACACCGAGGTACGGTTCAAAATATAGTCGCGATCACGCGCATCATCGCCATTCAAGGCCGCATTGATCATGAGCGCCACCAGCTCGGCGCGTTCCGCGTGTCCTGTCGCCAGCTGAGTGAGCCAGTAATGGAAGCCCGGGCTGTCGGCTTCGCGCCCAAACACGTTGCGGTACACATACCGCACGTACTCTGCATCAGTAATACCCGCTGCTGCAGGCACCTCACCATGCCTCACACCATCGACATAAATCTGTGCCGATAACAGCTTGTACGCCGATTCCACATCATGATCTGCGCGTAAAGCTTCGAGCTGCTCCACATACCACGCCATGGCCTCGTACTCGGTGGCCCGGCCAAAATACGACAGGAAGATCGAAGCTACCTGCTGTTTCAAGTCCAGGTCAGTGACGTTCATAGTGCTGCACGATTGACTGTTATTAGTTGTTAGGTCTCCCAAAACAAATCTCCGCCTTCGGAGGAAGGCTTGCGCCTGACGGCGTCAGTCCGAAGGCTAGGAAGATGTGCGAAATCATGCAGTGACCCCGGTCACAAAATTGCAAATATTTGCGGTTTGCGC
>CAZMVM010000173.1:0-6834 GCA_964569785.1 uncultured Pigmentiphaga sp.
GGTTAACTCACCGGCTGCCCTTGGACGGAAACCTGTGTTCCATACGCTTGAGGGCGTTCGGTTGGAGCATGTGCGGCATTCACCACGCCGAATGCCCACGGCGCGCTGAAGACTCGATCGCGCCGTGAGGTAGGCAAAAATTAAGCGCGACGGCGTGTTTCTACCTGCTCAAGCGGCTCGCTCGCTTCGAGCGGGTTCGCACGCCGACGAGCTCGTCCCACAGTCGGCTGGGGTGCAGAGTCGGTCGCGTCAGTTTGAACTGACGCAAACTTCTCAGTGTTGGTCTCGATGAGCTGCATGCCCGCGGCTGCCGCGATCGCATGCAGGTCGGACTGCGGCACGGCTGCGGGCGCCACCGGTGACGGAGTTTCCGACGCTTCGACTGCTGGCGCGACCGGTTGGGCCGGTTCCGAAGTTTGGGATGCGGGCACCGCCACAGCGGGCTGTGCTGCCGACTCGGCCGCGGGGTGTTCGGGAGCATGGGGCACCGCGTCCTCCGGTGCGATCGTATCGTCAGGAGATACCGCTGGCTTAAATACCTCTCGTTGCTGCCGTGTCTCTCCGAGCTGATCAGCGGTCGACGTATCGGCTGGAGCCTGTGTCGAGCCCGTTGTCTCCGCCTCTATAGTGGCCAGCGTAGCATCCTGCGCACCTTCTTCTGCCGCAGGTAGAACTGACCCTGCCAGGCCATCTCGCGCTGAACCCTCGCCGGATACTACCGGCGCCTCAGTGACGACGTCTTGCCCGTCCTGACGTGTAGCCAAGGGTTCAGCCGCCCGCGCGCGGGTGTCCTCTTGGCTAGCTGGTGCGCTAGTGACTGGCGCCGCGGGTTCTGGTTCGGCACCGGTCACGTGGGAATCAGGGGCCGGCTCCATCACCGTGGCGTTCGTGCGATCGGTTTCCTCCGCTGTAGGTTCAGATGTGGTTGCACCCTTTTCGTCCGCTGGCTCGTGAGATCCACGCGGTGGCTCGGAAACCGTGGGTGAAGGTGTCTCAGCTTTTGCAACAACCTCGCTCGTCTGAGCTGGTGCGTTTGCCGCAATCCGGGGACTGGATTCCGATGGTGCCGAGTCACGTGAGACATCTGCCGGCACAGCGGACGATGCCGCTGCGGTTGAAGCACCGACCGCTGTGCGGCTCGGCGAGGGTGAGCCCTCGGTAGCGTCTACGTGGTCAGGCGCAGCCTTGGTTTCCTCGACTGCGTGTGCGGGTGTCTCGGAAACTTCTGCCGACCGTGCCACTTCCTGGTGGGTCACAGGCGCGACGTTTTCGGCGACTTTGCCTTCGCCGGCTGCCGAGTCGCCCGCTTGCTCGCTCGCCGCAGTTGCCTGCGCCTCCGTGGTTGCCGCTTCGCCACTTGTGGAGCGACGGCCGCGACGCGGACGGCGACGTCGGCGACTTCGGCGATCGGGTTCGATGCCCTCGACCGCCTCGGGAGCTTGCTCTGTCGTCACCGCTGTGGGGTCATCGGTACCAACAGGGGACTCGAGCTCAAGATCGGGTAAGTCCATTTCGGCGAGCTCGCGCTGAGGAACGCCGGTGCGCTCTGAATCAGCACGAGACGGGGTAGCGGCTGCTGCCTGTGGCGATTCCGCACTGCTCGAAACAACCGAGGTATCTGGACTGCGGGTGCGGCGGGGTGCTTCTCCGGCAGCGATGCCCGCTGCCGCAGCCACCTGCTCGGATCCCGCCTCCGTTGAGGTCGCGGCTACCCGAGACGTGTCAGTGTCGACCGCCCGCGTATCGCGTCGGCTTCGCCGACTACGACGCGAGCGGCCAGACCGTGCTTCGCCGTCAGAAGCCGTCGTTGCCGTAGGGGTGCGGACATCTTCCTCGCGCGGGATTTGATCGGCGTCGTAACGACGCGCGCGCTCGGCCTTCTCGCCGCGTTCACTGCGAGCAGGCCGTTCTGTGCGGGCCGAAGCTGTTTCGGTGCTGCGGGTACGACGGCGCTCGCGGCTCGCGTCTGGGGCTTCGGCACGTGCCTTTCGTTTCCCGGATCGACCGGTGCTCTCTGCTGGCGCGGGTGTCGGAGTTTCTGGTTGAGCCAGGCCCAGCCATGAAGTGACTTTACGCCAGAACCCGCTGAAACCTGAATCTTCTGGCTGAGTCTTGCCCTTCGCCTGTCCAGCGTCAGCTGCCCCGGCTTTGCGGCCATTGCCGTTGCCCGAGGGGGCGGGCTGGGTCGCCGGTGTAATGCCCTTCACCAGAGCTTCTGCGCGGGGTTTTTGCTCGGCCTGACTATTCGTCCAGTCGACGACAGTGGTGGGCGCCTCCACCAGCTCGAAGCTGGATTTGTGTTCTTCGAGGCGGGGGTCATCGTGCCGCAACCGTTCGAGGTGGTGATGCGGCGTCTCAAGATACTTATTCGGGATAAGAACGACATTGACCTTGAGACGAGCTTCCAGCTTCGCGAGGTCGGTGCGCTTCTCGTTGAGAAGATAGGTGGCGACCTCGACCGGTACCTGTGCGTGCACTGCGGCCGTGTTTTCCTTCATGGCCTCTTCCTGCAGCAGGCGCAACACATGGAGCGCACTGGATTCTACGTCGCGGATAACGCCAATGCCGTTGCAGCGCGGGCAGGTGACATGCGAGCCTTCGTTGAGCGCGGGACGTAACCGTTGACGCGAAAGCTCCATCAAGCCGAAGCGCGAAATCTTGCCCATTTGGACACGCGCACGATCCAAGCGCAATGCCTCGCGCAAGGCCTGTTCTACGAGTCGTTGGTTGCGGCTGTCCTCCATGTCGATGAAATCGATCACGATCAGACCGCCCAAGTCGCGCAAACGCAGTTGACGTCCGACTTCTTCGGCTGCTTCCAAGTTGGTGCGTAACGCCGTTTCTTCGATATCCGCGCCGCGGGTAGCGCGCGCCGAGTTCACGTCGATTGCAACGAGCGCCTCGGTGTGATCAATGACCACCGAACCGCCCGAAGGCAGGGGCACGATGCGGGCGTAAGCCGTTTCAATCTGGTGTTCGATCTGAAAGCGTGAGAACAGCGGGATGTCGTCGCGGTAGCGCTTTACCCGCGAGACGCTGTCTGGCATGACCACGCTCATGAACGCAGTGGCCTGCTCGGCAATCTCATCCGTGTCGATAAGAATTTCGCCGATGTCGGGTGAGAAGTAGTCGCGAATGGCACGAATGACCAGACTCGACTCGAGGTAGATCAGAACCGGGGCGGGATTTTCTCGCGCAGCAGTTTCCACGGCTCGCCACAGTTGCAGCAGGTAATTCAAGTCCCACTCGAGCTCTTCCATGCTGCGGCCGATGCCCGCCGTGCGTGCGATTAAGCTCATGCCCGGCGGCACGTCGAGCTTCTCGAGTGCCTCTTTGAGTTCCTGCCGCTCTTCGCCTTCCACCCGCCGGGAGACACCCCCGCCACGCGGGTTGTTCGGCATCAATACCAGGTAGCGTCCGGCCAGTGAAATAAACGTGGTAAGCGCCGCGCCTTTGTTGCCGCGTTCCTCTTTATCGACTTGCACAATGAGCTCTTGCCCTTCGTGCAGAGCTTCGTGGATGCGGGCACTGCGGACGTCCACACCCTCTTTGAAATAGCTGCGGGCAACCTCCTTGAACGGCAAGAAGCCGTGCCTTTCTTCGCCGTAGTTGACGAAACAGGCCTCAAGGCTAGGTTCAATGCGAGTAATGATTCCTTTGTAAATGTTGCCTTTGCGTTGTTCGCGTCCGGCAGTTTCAATGTCAAGATCGACCAGTCGTTGGCCGTCGACGATGGCAACGCGCAATTCTTCTTGGTGCGTTGCGTTGAACAGCATGCGCTTCATAGAATGAAGTTCTCCGTTGGGTTGGCGCTCCGACGATCGGGGCGCCGCCTAACGGGCCGGCATGAATGCCACACACACTTGAAACTGGCACGCCAGGAGGCGTGCCCTGACGCAGGTCAGGCACTAGTAAGACGCGCCGGCAGGCGCTCGTGTTGGTAGAACGTTGAGACGTCAACAGATCGGATGAGGGCGGTAACCCATTCGTGAGCCGCGTCAACTTCGCGCGCGGTTGATCGCGGGCTGCGAAAGCGGAAACGACGCGGGAACGTGATCATGTTGGAAGCTGTAGGCCGGCAGACGCATGGTTCGTGACGTCGTCGAAAGTCGAAAAACGCTGTTGAAACATGCGCCCTTGCGTATTCAAAGACAGTTTCTTCGTGGCGTAGGCAAAAACAAAGCGCACGTGCCGGATACCCGGGATGAACGTCGGCACGCTGCGGTTTGCGCCATGGCGGCCCGGGAGATCAAGCGGTTGCCGGGCGGGTACAATGCATTTGGCCCGGATGCGGGAGCGCCCAGACGGAGACAAGGCAGAGTCGTGAATCGTTGTTTTTCACTTGACCTGCAAAGCGTGTGTCTCGACGTCGTAACGCGTGAGCAAACCCGCCTGATCTCGTATCAGGCTAGCTGATTATATGCTGCTTTAAGAACCGTGCAAATCAACCCCCCTCAAACACCTATCCCCACGGCACGCTTGATTGAAGTTGGCCCCGATTACGACGGTCAGCGTCTGGACAATTTCCTTCTCCGTTTGTGCAAGGGTGTCCCCAAAAGCCACGTGTATAAGGTGATTCGTTCCGGTCAGGTGCGCGTTAATCGTGGGCGGGTACAGGCCGACTATCGGCTTGCAGCGGGCGACGTCGTGCGGATGCCTCCCATTCGTGTGCCGCGCGAGACGCCCCGTTTTGTTCCCAAGGCCGAGTTTCCGGTGGTTTCCGAGGATGAGGCGTTGTTGGTCATCGATAAGCCCGCCGGAGTGGCGTCGCACGGGGGTAGTGGGGTGGCCTTTGGGGTTATCGAGCAGCTGCGGGCGACACGACCCGAGGCACGCTTTCTGGAATTGGCCCATCGTCTGGATCGGGATACGTCGGGCCTTCTGATGATTGCCAAACAACGGAAGGCGCTGGTGCGGTTGCACCAGGCGCAACGAGAGGCGCGTATCGTCAAGAAGTATCTGGCGCTGGTCGAAGGCGACTGGGTCAACCAGCGCCAGCATATTCGTTTTCCGCTTACCAAATGGACGACACGTTCAGGCGAGCGGCGAGTGCGCGTCGATCCGCAAGGCCAAATGGCGCATACCGTTGTGACCTTGGTTGAGCGCCTCGGTCGCTTTTCTCTGGTGCAGGCTGAACTTCGCACCGGCCGCACCCATCAAATACGTGTGCATCTGGCAGCCAGTGGTTTCCCCATTGTGGGCGACGACAAGTACGGCAACGATGCAACCCGGGAGGGTTTTGCGCGCCGTTGGGGGTTTCGGCGCATGTTCTTGCACGCGCATTCGCTTGAGCTCGTACACCCCCTGACCGACGAGCCCTTGAGCTTAACGTCTGCTCTTCCCACCGACTGTGCGCGCGTGATCGAACTGATACGTGCAGAAGCATAGGGTGAATTGATCCGGCAGAACGCACTCAAAAGGGCGAGGCCTGGCCCCCTGGAAGGGTCTGATCGCAGTGTAGAGGTAGGTTTAATGCAGTATTCGTTAGTTGTGTTCGATTGGGATGGCACGCTCATGGATTCGACCCCCGCCATTGTTGCGGCCATGCAGGCGGCTTGTCGCGACTTGGGGTTGCCGGTGCCACCCGATGAGGTCGCCAGCTGGGTCATTGGCCTCGGCCTCGACGACGCCATGCGGACTGCGGTCCCTACCCTGCGTGACGATCAATGGCCGGCGTTTGCGGAGCGTTACCGCTTTCATTACCTGACCCGCGATCCAGAGTTGCGTCTGTTTGACGGGGTCGAGTCCATGATTGAAGATCTGGCAAATCGTGGGGTGCGCTTGGCCGTTGCCACCGGCAAAAGCCGGAGGGGATTGGATCGCGCGCTGCGCGCAACGGGCTTGCACGACGCCTTTCATACCACCCGGTGCGCCGACGAGACCCATTCCAAGCCTCACCCTGCGATGCTGCTCGAAATTATGGAAGAGCTGGACATCGAGCAGCGTGAGACGGTCATGATTGGCGACACTTCCCACGACCTCAGTATGGCAACCAATGCCGGTGTGCACGGCGTCGGTGTGTGCTATGGGGCCCATCCTCTTGACGAGCTGAAGGAGTGCTCGGCGGCTGCCTTGCTTCACAGCGTGGATGACTTGTCGCGGTGGCTGCTCTCGCGCGTGCGCGATTAAGGCTATTTCCCCTGGGCTTGATATAGAAACAGGGTGGGTTGGCGGTCGAATTCGGGCGGTGGGAGTTGCTTCCAACGGCTTATTGAGTGCGTGCGTATCCATTCATGCTGCGCAGTCAGAGCCGATGCCACGCATAACTGTGTGTCGTTACGCAGGTGTCGTAACAGCGCATCGAACAGGGCCCGGTTCCGGTAGGGAGTCTCGATCATGATCTGCGTTTGTTGCTGCTGCGCCGACATTGCTTCCCAAGCTTTGAGTTGCCGTGCTCGCTCGTTTTCGTGAACCGGGGGATATCCATGAAAGGCAAAGCGCTGGCCATCGAGTCCGCTTGCCATCAAACCCAGAATAATCGATGACGGCCCCACCCAGGGCTTCACCGTAATCCCCATGGCATGGGCCGCTCGCACCACACGGGCCCCAGGGTCGGCCACCGCGGGACATCCCGCTTCCGAGACCAACCCAATGGCGCCGCCGCTGCAAAGGGGGCGCAGCCACGCTTCGATGTCTGCGTCTGTCGTGCGTGTACCGAGGGTATATATGGTGACCTCTTGCAAGGGCCGCCTGACACCAATGAGTTTCAAAAACGCTCGTGCCGATTTCGCGTTCTCTGCGATATAGGTGTCCAGGCTTGCCGCCAACGCTTGAACGTCGGCAGGTAGCCAGGTGCTGGGGGTGATATCGCTCAAGCCGACAGGAATCAGGTGC
>CAZMVM010000174.1:0-1668 GCA_964569785.1 uncultured Pigmentiphaga sp.
GACTCGCGGTATTTCCAATGCATGTTCCCCCGCTGCGCGAGCGTGACGGTGACATCGCCCTGCTGGCGCATCACTTCGTAAACGAGTTCAACTCGCGCGCGAAAACCAATAAAGCGCTGGCGAGCCGCACCGTGCAAACGCTGGAAAGTCATCATTGGCCCGGCAACGTGCGGGAACTCAAGAACGTTTTGTACCGGGCCTTTATCATGGCTGAGGACGTTATCGAGGTGCCGCCGCCCGGGCAGGCGCAGGCGCCTAATCGAGGGACGTGGGAGAGTGGACAACTTCATCTGCCCGTAGGCATTACGCTGGCAGACGCTCAACGCGAAATAATTTTGGCCGTTCTGCAACATTTCGACGGCGACAAGCGCACTACGGCGAAGGTATTAGGCATTAGTTTAAAAACGCTATACAACCGCCTGGAAAGTTACCAAGGGTCCGAAGCCATATCGTCATAGCGCCTGCCTCTATGGTGGCGCGCCCCATTGCGCGCGCAAGTCATCACCTTGCCTGCGGGGGCGTAACGCAGGGCGCTCACGACGTGCCTCGCAACCCCTAGCGGCCCACATCCGGGGTTGTTCCTCCTCCCGCTGCCGGGGTATCGGGTGCCACTTGAGTTTGATCAACTGTCCCAGCATCCGCTCCGGGTTGCCCTGTTGGTCCACTAGGAATTTTATCTTGGCTCGTTCCGGACGGAACGTCCATCTTGGCCGGATTGTCAGGCGTTCCTGGCGACACGGTCGTATCGAGAGGGTTTCCTTTTTCGTTCGCGCCAGCCGGCCCTGGAGCGCGCTCGTTGGCCGCAGGGGCATCGCTCGAACGGCCCGGGTCGCTTCCCGACCCGGGACCGATCTGCCCGTCACGTGCAGCTTCCTGTGGATCAATTAGCGGTTTCCCCTGGGTCGCTTCAGGCTGTGACACAACACCGCTGCTTGCCGGTGCTGGCTGTGCTGCGGTTGGACTCGGGCTACTACTCTGAGGCGTAGAGGCTGAAGCTGGGTGGGTACGAGTCGATGACGACGTTGGATCGGCGTGAGCGGCGAACGCCAGCAACAATGCACTGCTGACAACACCGGCCAGGCTGCCAAGGGGCTTCCTAACATTTCTGGTTTTCATGCGTTGATTCTCCTGAGTATCCTTTCCGCAAGCTGCCCCGACATCGAAACTTGCATGCGTAGTAGTTTCTGCACGGTTTGTAAATTAGCAAGTTTGCGTTCAGTGCGGTTAGGTATCTGATGGGTACGTAAGCGGGGCCGAAAGGAGCGCAAATCACGTTCCCGCCGTGCACGATAGTGTTTTGGCATAGCGTTTGCATGTTGTAGTTCGTCGTACACCTGGCGCTGCGCCGCCCAAATCAACTTGAGAGTCGGCGCAACGCTTCACGAAGCTGGAGAGAACGTCGATGCAAGCCACCTACGAATTGCGGACGAAGCAGCACACCATACTGACACCGCGCCTTCAGCAGTCAGTCAAACTTTTGCAGATGTCCGCTGTGGAATTCACTCAAGAGCTCCGCCAAGCGCTGGCGACAAACCCTTTTTTGGAGGAGCAATCTGACGATGAGCTGCACTCGGGTGGAACAGCTACGGAGAACAAGTCGGACCACTTGGAGCCCAACGCTGCCGATGCAGTCGCGAGTGAGCCGCCCGCGGAGCCAGTAGCCGCTGA
>CAZMVM010000174.1:1678-6827 GCA_964569785.1 uncultured Pigmentiphaga sp.
ACGGAGTACCAGGGTGATTACCCAACGTCTCGCAACAACAATTACGACGATGAACGGGTGGATCCAGGTGAGTGGATGCGCAGCGGACCAAGTTTGCGCGACCACTTGCATCGCGAATTGGCCGGCTACCGTCTCAGCGAACGTGACCGGACACTGGCGGCGGTGCTGATTGAGGCGCTTGATGAAAATGGTTATTTGCGCCAAGAGTTCGGCGAGCTGGCTGCCGTCATTCATTTGCATCCGCGTCCAACCAACACCGAATGGCTGACCGCTTTACATCTAGTTCAGCAGTTGGACGCCCCCGGTCTTGCAGCACGCTCTCTTTCCGAATGTCTACGCCTGCAAATTGAGGCTCTAGACCGCAAGGAACCCGGGCGCGACCTAGCGATGCGGATTGTAGGGAATTGCCTGGAGATGTTGGCTCGTCGCAACCAGACCGAGATGATGCGCGTATTGGGTTGCAGCGAAGATGAACTGCGAGAAGCAAGTCGCTTGATCCGCAGTCTCAACCCGAAGCCGGGGCTACAGTACGCGAGCGATGATGCACAGCACATTATTCCCGATGTTATTGTTCGCAAGATCAAAGGGCTTTGGGTGGTTGAAACCAATCCAGCTGTCATGCCCAAGGCCCGCCTTAACACAACCTACGCCGCGATGTTTCGACAGGCACGCGGTAACGATCGTGCCCCGATGGCGCAAGAGCTGCAAGAAGCTCGCTGGCTGATACGCAATGTTGAGCAACGATTTACAACCATTCAGCGTGTTGCCGAAGCCATCGTCTCGCATCAAAGACTATTCTTTGAGTACGGAGAGGTCGCGCTCAAGCCGCTGGTTCTGCGGGAGGTAGCCGAGGAGCTGGGTTTGCACGAATCGACCGTGTCCCGCGCAACGGGCAACAAGTATATGGTGACCCCGCGTGGAATTTTTGAGTTCAAGCACTTCTTTTCACGCGAACTTGCGACGGAAACAGGAGGCACGTGCTCGACCACGGCCGTCCGCGCTCTCATCCGCGAACTTATCGCGAAGGAAGATGTACGAGCACCATTGTCGGATGTTTCTTTAACGCAGGCATTGGCGCGACAAGGTGTCATCGTTGCCCGCCGAACCGTGTCAAAGTATCGTACTTTAATGAAAGTACCACCCGCAGACCTGCGTCGCCAGTTGTAATACGCGTAATCCATATGTCCGGACAAGGTTCTTTGTACATTCTGATTACGACCCTGCCCTACGCCGATGCATATGGCGTATCATTATGAGCTGCACCGAGTCGGTAGCTGGGATAGCGCGTAGCTAACTGACGCCACAGCGTTCGAGCGCTAGCGCAACATATGTGCACTCACGTCACAGTCGTGCCAGGTTCCTAGCGATGCTTTTCAGATCTTCCGGCTCGACCCACATGCACGCTTCATCGGCAAACCGACGCGAATGTAGGCGCTTTTGGGCATGCGCGTTGCTTTAGCAACGAACAGGACCCGTGGCGACTTTTGCGCAAATCGCCAATTCAGCAGTGGGGTCGTGCGCACTTTCTGTTGGAGCGAACAGATGTTGAATACCTTATTTAGATGGATTGCACTGCTAAGCGTCACGCTTTTCCTGGCTGCCTGTGCGGCTACAGATACGACGCGCAGCACGGGTGAATATGCGGACGACACTGCCATTACGGCGCGCGTTAAGCTGGCTTTGGCCAACGACGATCAGGTAAGCGCCCTTGACACGCAGGTAGAGACGTTTCGTGGTGTCGTGCAACTCAGCGGCTTTGCTGATACCCGCGAACAGGCTGAGCGTGCAGGCATGATCGCTCGAAATGTAGAAGGGGTGAAGGACGTGCGCAATGACATTCGCATTCGTCCGCGGTAATTGAGTGAGCACGAGGGTAGGATCATTCCCGATTACCCTGTCGAAGCGCAACTGCCCTGCACAGTGCCGCTTGTAATGCGGCCATCGTATAGGGCTTGGGCAAAACCTCGGCACGCAGTTTCTGGCGATCGACAGCGGCGCTGAACCCATATCCTGAAGCAAAGACGATGGCGATGTCGGGGTACGCCTGGTTTACTGCCTCTGCCAACTCGTTCCCCGGCATCCCCGGCAAACTGATATCACTACACATCACATCGAATCGGCCCTGCTTGAGCTTTTCGAATGCTTCTTCGGCGGTGGTGGCGCATTCTACCTGATGGCCGAGGGCCATTAATAGCTCGGAAGTCGCCCATTGCGTATCGGCATTGTCTTCCACCAGCAGCACCCGCAGGTTTGGAGACGCTGCGCCCGCGCCCGACTGATTGGTACTTGAAATAGTGATAACTCCTGGTTGGGATGGGGGTGGTGACGTAGCACGAGCCGAGGGGCTTGGGCCGGAAGGTGCAATAGTAGGGGCATCCTCCCACGAAGAGATTGCATGGGTACGGCCGGGAGACGACGTAGTGACTGCACGCAACAATCGTCGCTGTTCTTGATTCTTCAAAACGTGTTGCACCCGCTTAGACAGCGTGTGTTCATCGCATGGCAATGCGACAAGGGGATCAACGTCAGCTTGACGTCGAGTGGACATCGCGGCCTGAGCCTGAGATCCATCTTCAAAAAATAGAATGTCGGTGTCAGGTAGATGCGTCCCGACGTAATCAAGGATATGTGAGCGTGTTTCCGTTGGGGTACCGGTCGGGAGGAATATGATTGCGGGAGCCGCACTCGTTCGCAAATACGCGACTGCGGCGTTCGCAGTCGGCACCGTGATCACAGCGAACTGCTGCTGGACTAGTAGCTGACGCAGTAGGTCATGGGCCGACGAGTCTTCCTCGATAATCAGAATCTCGTCTCGCATCGCCCCCTCCTGTGGGATTGTGAACCGGGCCGCTCTCTATGCTAACTGAAAATTGGTTGCATCTGCTCACTTTACTTTATCTAAGCTGAAGCGTGTAACCAATTCGCACTGCGATACCGCGCGTTCACATGCAGACAGTCCGGGGAAAACCCGATACCGTGCTTTCACACTAGGATCAGCTAAAAAACGATTTGACGCGATCTGTCCAGGACTTGCTGTTCGGCGAATGTTTGGAACCGCCTTCATTGAGCGAGTCGGCAAACTTGCGCAAGAGTTCTTTCTGCTCGTCGGTAAGGCGGACCGGCGTTTCGACCGTGATATGACAGTACAAGTCGCCCGGGTAGCTTGAACGCAGACCCCGTATACCCTTGCCCCGCAAGCGGAAAGTTTTCCCGGTTTGGGTACCTTCAGGCACGGTGATTTCAGCACGGCCGGTTAGCGTTGGCACCTCGATCGTCCCCCCTAAGGCAGCGGTTGTAAACGGGATGGGCAATTCGCAATGCAAGTCGTCACCATCACGTTGAAATATTTCGTGTTCCTTGATCCGGATTTCAACGTACAGGTCTCCCGCCGGCCCCCCATTAATGCCGGGTTCGCCATTACCTGCAGATCGAATCCGCATGCCATCATCGATGCCCGCAGGAATCTTGACTTGCAGTGTTTTATGCTTACGGACCCGCCCTGCCCCATCGCAGGTGCCGCAGGGGTGTGGAATCACCTTGCCGCTGCCATGACAGGTGGGACACGTTTGCTGTACGCTGAAAAAGCCTTGCTGCATACGCACTGCCCCGGCACCGCCACAGGTACCACACGTTTCGGGCTGGGTACCGGGTCGCGCGCCGCTACCTTGGCAGACGTCGCAAGTTTCCCAGCTGGGCACCCGAATTTCAGTATCGAACCCTTCGGCCGCCTGCTCCAACGTAATCTCCATGCTATAGCGGAGATCCGCGCCGCGGTACATTTGCGGCCCACTGCTTCTGCGTCCGCCGAAGATTTCACTGAAAATATCGCTGAAGGCATCGCCAAAAGGCGTATCCCCAAATGGTGAACCCGCTCCGGCAGCGTTAGGATCGACGCCGGCGTGACCGAAACGATCGTAGGCCGCACGCTTTTGTTGGTCGGAGAGGATTTCGTACGCCAACTTAACTTCCTTGAACCGCTCTTCCGACTCTTTATCGCCCGGATTGCGGTCAGGATGGTACTTCATCGCCAGCTTGCGATAAGCCCTCTTAATTTCGTCATCGGTGGCGTTCTTGGCTACGCCAAGTACCTCATAGAAATCGCGTGTTGCCATTATCGCTATGTATAAGCCATGTCAAGCAGAGTCGTATAAGCTTTTGTTTGCTCTGCGAAATGCTGGTGATTCCCAGCTTTAAAAGGCCGGCATCACGCCGGCCACAAACGCAAACGGCTGCCCGCTTTAACGGGCAGCCTTGAAATCAGCGGATCAGGAATCGCGCTTGACTTCCTTGAAGTCGGCATCGACAACGTTGTCATCTGCCGGCTTGTCGCCAGCCTGCTGGCCTGCGGCTTGGGCCTGCGCTTGGGCATCGGCGTACATTTTCTCGCCGAGCTTCTGCGAGGCCGTAGTCAGGTTGGCCATTTTAGCCTCGATGTTCGCCTTGTCGTCCGACTTGAGTGCCTCTTCGAGGTCTTTGATGGCGCCCTCGATGGCCTCTTTCTCGGCCGCCTCGAGTTTGTCGCCATGCTCTTCCAAGGATTTGCGGGTCGCGTGTACCAACGCATCAGCCTGGTTGCGCGTTTGGGCCAACTCGGCGGCTTTTCTATCCTCTTCCGCGTTCGCCTCGGCGTCCTGAATCATCCGTTGAATCTCTTCCTCGGTCAGGCCCGAATTCGCCTTAATGGTGATCTTGTTCTCCTTGCCGGTACCTTTATCTTTGGCCGACACGTGGAGAATACCGTTGGCGTCGATGTCGAACGTAACCTCGATTTGAGGGACACCACGGGGTGCGGGCGGAATACCTTCGAGGTTGAACTCGCCAAGCAGCTTATTGCCGGCTGCAATCTCGCGCTCGCCCTGGAATACCTTGATCGTTACGGCGGGCTGATTATCTTCAGCTGTCGAGAACACCTGCGAGAACCGCGTCGGGATCGTGGTGTTCTTCGTGATCATTTTGGTCATTACACCGCCCAAGGTTTCGATACCAAGGGACAACGGTGTCACGTCCAACAAGAGCACGTCTTTGCGATCGCCCGACAATACGGAACCCTGGATCGCTGCACCGGCGGCGACGGCCTCATCAGGGTTCACGTCTTTACGTGGATCACGACCGAAGAACTCGCGTACCTTCTCCTGAACTTTGGGCATCC
>CAZMVM010000175.1:0-6741 GCA_964569785.1 uncultured Pigmentiphaga sp.
GCGGGGAACTCTCAATAGCTGAAGCGGCCAAAGAACATCTAGCGCAAGAGCTTATCACCGCGCAAGAAGAAGCAGCACAGCTACGCGAGAACCTGGCGTTCTTCGAGCAGCTTATTCCTGAAAACACCAAAACATCGGGCGTGAGCATTCGCGCAGCGGAATTCGCGCAACAAGGTCATTTGCTGCGCTACCGAATTCTCGTTATGCGGCATAGCCAGCAACAACAGGAGTTCGTAGGTAGCCTGCGCTTTAGCGCCACTGGTGAGCGCGGGGGTAGCAGTGCTACCATAGACCTTGAACCATTGCCAAGCGCCCCCATCTCCATTGGTGCGAGCACACCAAATCGTGCAGGGAACACAAACGTCGCTGCTCCGCTAAAATTTCGGCACTATCAGCGAGTCAGCGGGTTTCTTCCCATCCCGGCTGATTTCACGCCATTAACTATTACCGTCCGTGTGCTCGAAGGTAAAACAGTTCGGGCCGAACACACCAGCAATTTGGCTCCCAAGGAGTAATACATGAACCCAACTGCAGAAACCGTCGACCTCGATATGCCGCCCGTGCCGCTGGTCTTTACCGACGCGGCCGCAGAGAAAGTGAAAGAGCTCATCGAGGAAGAAGCCAACGATGCACTGAAGTTGCGCGTCTTTGTTCAGGGCGGTGGCTGCTCGGGCTTCCAGTACGGCTTCACGTTCGATGAAGTCGTCAACGAGGACGACACCACGCTCGACAAGAACGGCGTCCAGCTACTGATCGACCCGATGAGCCTGCAATATTTGATGGGCGCAGAAATCGATTACAAAGAGGATCTCGAAGGGGCGCAATTCGTGATTCGCAACCCCAACGCGGCCACCACATGTGGGTGTGGTTCCTCGTTCTCAATCTAACAGGAACACCAAGCTACACGACCAGCTCAACCACCTGCAACGTTGTGCCACCATCCAGAGGCTAAACCTTGCCTTCTCGGCGGTTCATGGCGATTGCCGGCACTGCGGTGGCGTCGTCTGTCATGGTTGTAATGCGCCCGGCCTTGGCCGGGCTTTTCAATGTATGGCACTCATCACTCTTAGCGAAGTACAACTCGCCTTTGGCCATGTCCCGCTGTTGGACCAGGCCAACTTCATGCTGGAACCTGGCGAGCGCGTTGGTCTGATCGGCCGCAACGGGACGGGCAAGTCATCCCTGCTGAAAATTCTTGCGGGGCAGACTGAACCCGACGGTGGGCAGGTCACGTTCCAGAGCGGACTGCGCGTGGCTCTGGTCGAGCAAGAACCCGAGCTCAACGATGAGGACACCATCTTCGATGCAGTGCTCGACACTGCTACCCAACCCATCGATCCTAGTGAGCCCGATAGCTGGCGCCGACCCGCCCTAGTCCATGCCTTGCTAGACAAGCTGCAGCTAATTCCGGATACACCTGTTGCAGGGCTGTCAGGCGGCATGCGCAAACGCGTCGCGTTGGCGCGCGCCCTAGCCCGAGAACCCGATGTCTTGCTGCTGGACGAACCCACCAACCACCTCGACTTTGAGGGCATCACATGGCTGGAGAACACGCTCCTTGGGTTTCCTGGCAGCCTGGTCGTGATTACGCACGATCGACGCTTTCTTGATGCCGTGGCCACTCGGATCGTCGAACTGGATCGCGGTCAACTGAACAGTTACCCTGGCAACTTCAGCACCTATCAAGAACGCAAGGCTGAACAACTGGCTGCGGAAGCGCTGGAGAACGCGCGCTTTGACAAGCTTTTGGCGCAGGAAGAGGCGTGGATTCGCAAAGGCATCGAAGCCCGACGAACCCGAAATGAAGGTCGGGTGCGTCGACTTGAAGCATTGCGTCGTCAGCGGCAGGAGCGACGCGAGCGGCAAGGCAACGTGAACCTGGCTGTCGACGTGGGACAACGCTCGGGCAAGCTGGTGGCCGAGTTGGTCAACGTCAGTAAAGCCTTTGGCGACCGCCAGGTTATCCGCGACTACTCAACCACGGTGATGCGGGGCGACCGGATCGGTATTATCGGCCCCAATGGGGCGGGTAAAACGACCTTGCTCAAGCTGATTTTGGGAGTCATCGAACCCGATGCAGGCTCCGTGCGCCTGGGCACGAATTTGCAAGTTGCCTATTTTGACCAGATGCGCGACCAGCTGGATCCCGAAGCGATTCTTACTGAAGTTATCAACCCGGGCAGCGAGTGGGTAGAGATTGGCGACCAGCGCAAGCACGTCATGAGCTATCTGGGCGACTTCCTGTTTTCGCCTGCGCGGGCACAGTCTCCGGTAAAGAGCTTGTCGGGTGGTGAACGCGCGCGCCTGTTACTCGCGCGGTTATTCGCCCGCCCCGCCAACGTGCTGGTGCTGGACGAACCCACCAACGACCTCGACATCGAAACACTCGAGTTGCTCGAAGAGTTACTGCTGGAGTATTCGGGTACGGTCTTTCTCGTCAGCCACGACCGGGTATTCCTGGACAACGTCGTGACACAAACGATCGCCTTCGAGGGTGATGGCCGCTGGCGCGACTATGTAGGAGGTTACCAGGACTGGGTTGCGCAGCGAGCGGCGGTCGAGTCCGCACGGGGCGCCGATACATCGAGCGACAAGAAAGCCACCTCGCCCACGACGGGAACAACCAAGTCCGGGAAGTCCGCTGCCGCACAATCCACTGCCGGCACGCGCGGCAATGCATCCAAGAAGAACGTTCGGACCGGCCGCCTGAGCAGCTGGGAAGAACGCGAGCTGAATGAACTGCCCGACCTGATCGAGAGTTTGGAGCAAGAACAGGCTGACCTTACCCAACAGCTGTCCGACCCGGACCTGTACCGTGAGGGCCCCGACAAGGCCGCTGAAATCAATGAGCGGCTGGCCGCCATTGAAGCGGAGATTCTGGAAAAAATGGAGCGCTGGGAAGCACTGGAAGCCCGTCGGTGAAGCACCTTACAACAGGTGCTGGCAGCCAGTCTGGGCTACGGTCGGGCTTGAATGCTGCCTTCAGGCGGCAACACGGCGAGCGTACAACAACCTCACAGGTATCCGCTTCCAGCAGCATTCTCCCGCCTCTACAGACATTCCTGCCGCTTCAACGCCACGCTGTCTTATAGACGCACACACTCTCTGTGTTCGTCCAGCGCACACTGCGCCTCATTTTTTGACGGGTGCCAGGACGCTCGCGAGAATGGCTTTGTCACTTTCCTTGCGAACGGATTCCCATACTTCCCGAGGCTGCGCAGTGAATAAAAATCCGACTTTATCTTCTCACGGCGCTGAGACGGTAGCCGACGTTTACCTAAGATCACTGTGGGATCATGGTGTGCAGTGGTTGTTTTGCAATGCGGGCACCGATTTCCCACCCTTACTTGAGGCGTACGAGCGTGCCTATGCGCATGGCACACCCGTACCTACACCGGTTCTGGTTCCTCACGAGAATGTCGCCGTCGGTATGGCATACGGAGCCGCTCTGGTTACCGGCGAGCCTCAGGTCGTGATGGTGCACGTCGGCGTCGGTACCGCCAACGCGGTGTGTGGTCTGTTCAACGCTGCGCGTCAACACGTCCCGGTCATTCTTACGGCCGGGCGCACCCCGGTTCTAGAGCATGGACGCCTCGGCGCCCGCAATAATTACATCAATTGGGCGCAGGAGATGTACGACCAAGGCGGGATGGTGCGTGAGCTGGTGAAATGGGACTACGAGCTGCGCGATCCGGCACAAGTGGAAACGGTGGTGAACCGCGCCTATTCGGTGGCGGCAAGCTCACCCAGTGGTCCGGCGTATCTCGTGCTCCCGCGCGAATTGCTCAGTGCACCCGCCCTACAACCTGAACTGGCACCACGCAAAGTAAGCCCGGCAGCAACGTCAAGGCCGCGTGCAGAAGATATTGCTCAGGTCAGCCGTTGGCTACGTGAAGCATCCCGCCCTGTCATCGTGACCTCGGATGCCGGGCGATGCGCAGCGGCATTCCAAGAGCTGGCCGCATTTGCCGAACGGTGGGCGATCCCTGTGGCGCAGTATCGACCCCGCTATGGCAATCTGCCCACCGCTCATTCCATGTTCGCAGGGTTTAACCCGGCGCCCTGGATCTCGGACGCGGATCTGGTTCTTGTGCTTGAAAGCGACGTTCCGTGGATTCCTGACGAATGCATGCCGCCCCCATCCTGCAACGTCGTGCAAGTGGGCAAAGATCCGCTGTATACGGGCTACCCGATACGCAGCTTCCCATCGAACTTAACGGTGAATGCGGATATTGCGCTGTTCTTACAAGATTTGAACAAGGTCTTGCTCGAGAAACATGATGAAGCCGCCGACATTCACATTCAGCGGCGGGCGCAGGAAGTTGCGCTCAAGAAACAGAACCTGACGCCCAACCCGTCAGTGCCGGAAGGGTTGAACCCGCGCTATGTTTCGCGCTGTCTGGCCGAGTTTTTTGATGAAGACACGGTATTAATCAACGAGTATCCATTTACGATCGAAGAAATGCCCATTACTCGGCATGGACGGTTCTTCTCACATAGCCCCGCGGGAGGGCTAGGATGGGCAACGGGTACCGCATTAGGCATGAAACTGGCCAACCCTGGCTTGCACGTTGTAGCGGCAGTGGGTGACGGCAGTTACATGTTTGGCAATCCCACATCGGCACACTTCGTAGGCACGGCTGTAAATCTTCCGACCTTAACCGTTATTTTCAACAACCGCCGCTGGGCGGCGGTGCATCGCGCAACACTATCGATGTACCCCGAGGGGTTGGCCGCGCAAGCGGAGCACCCACCCTTGTCGTGCCTGGAGCCTTCACCACAGTACGAGCAAGTCGTACAAGCGAGCGGTGGCCTGGGTATTCGCGTCGCGCATATCGATCAGTTGCACGATGCATTCGCCCGGGCATTTGCGGCAATCAAACGGGGTCAACAAGCCGTTGTCAATGTTGAAACGGAAGCAACGTATACCCGTACTGCTTAGGCGGATCGAGATCGCGAACCCCCTTTATGCCGCCGACGACGCGCGCAGCCCGAAGCTCAGGAACACTCGAATGCGCACGCGACCGCAACCGCTAGAAGTACCACCTGGCGTCCCCGCGGTACGAGGCAGCGGCTTAGCAACGTGAGCATTTAGATGGAAGGCGGAGACTACGCGATAACCGGCTGCACATCCGATGAGCGCTGGAGGACGCTACATCCGCTGGAAAGGCATTACAGCTCAAGCTGAACTACTACTTCGACTTAACGCAGAACAACTGGCGTGCACAAAGCCAGTGTACGAGAGGAGACGAGTCATGAAACGCACGACCTTGCTGTTTGCAGCCGCTGTACTTTGTCTGGGCTCTGCGCATGCAACTGAGAAGGACCAGTACCCCTCCCGGGCCATTTCTGTCATTGTTCCGTATGCCGCAGGAGGTACCAATGACGTCCTGGCTCGTTTAGTCGCCAACAAGATGAGCAACCAATTGGGGGTGTCGGTGCTGGTTGAAAACCGACCGGGCGCGGGCGGGAATATTGGCGCGCGCCATGTGACCGCGGCCGAGCCCGACGGCTACACCATTGGAGCGGTACCGGTAGGAGTCTTGGCAATTAACCAATGGGTTTACAGCGATCCGGGGTTTGATGCCCAGAAAGATTTGATACCGATTACGTTGGCCGGCCACGTTCCGAATGTCATCGTCGCTACCCCAAGCTTACCCGCCAATACCATTGCGGAACTCATCGAATACGCCAAAGCACACCCGGGCGAGATCAGTTTTGCATCCATGGGAACCGGCACGACCGGCCATTTATGCGCCGAGCTGTTCAAACTGCAGACCCAAACCGATATGCCGCACGTCCCTTACAAAGGAGCCGCCCCCGCCCTGACCGACCTCATGGGTGGACACGTGCAGTTGATGTGTGACAACCTGACCAACGCTCTCCCGCACATCCAAAGCGGAAAGATCAAAGCATTAGCCGTAACCAGCAGTGCGCGCGCACCCAAGCTCCCTGATGTGCCCACCGTGCAAGAGGCGGGTCTCAAAGACTTCGAGGCGACCGCATGGTTCGGATTCGCCGCTCCGGCCCGCACCCCGGCAGACCGGCTCGAAACGCTCAACGCGGCCATCGTAAAGGCGCTGAACGACCCGGACGTGCAACAAAAGCTGGAAGGGCTGGGCATGGACGTCGTGGGTAACACAACAGCCGAGTTCGCTGCGTTCGTGAATTCAGAAACTGGAAAATGGCGCGAAGTGGTGGAGCGCTCGGGTGCCAAAGCAAACTAGCCATGATGAGTAAGGGATTGTGCGGTTATCCATTTCTTGCATTCGGGGACACAATAGTAGCCGTAACCTGCACCACCCTGGGCAGAAATGGCCATGAAACCGCAGCCCGCGCGTAAGCCTTCTGGCTCTGCATTGACGTTCACCGAGTCACGGGTCTCTCCGCAGTCAGAAGCGCGGGAATTCGTTACTACATTTGCCAACGGATTGGCTGTCATTCAGGCATTTAGTGACGAGTTCCCCGCTTTGACACTGAGCGAGGTTGCGCAGCGTACCGGACTCACACGCGCCTCGGCCCGCCGCTATCTGCATACGCTGGAAACACTCGGCTTTGCTGAGCGCGGCGCCAATCGCACCTTTGTATTGAGCCCTAAAGTGCTGACATTGGGGCATGCCTATTTAACATCCATGCCCATGTGGCGTTTTGCCGAGCCTGTCCTTGAGCAGCTCGTAGAGCAGTTAGGCGAGACTTGCAGCCTCTCTATGCTCGACGATGTCGACGTGATCTATGTATTAC
>CAZMVM010000176.1:0-6688 GCA_964569785.1 uncultured Pigmentiphaga sp.
TCTGGTGAAAGTCTGGCACAAAATGAATGACCGGCGCTTCGACCAGATCATGTTAGAGACGCGCACCGTCAGCGCCGAAGCCCGTGACGACGGCATCTGGGTGTCGTTCGAAGGCAAAAACGCACCTGAACAGGCACAGCGCTACGACCTCGTACTGCAAGCGGTGGGACGCGCTCCCAATGGCACGCGCATAGGTGCCGATCAGGCAGGTGTTCAGGTAAACGAGCGTGGGTTTATCCCGGTCGACGAGCAGCTGCGCACGAATGTGCCACATATCTTCGCAATCGGGGATATTGTTGGACAGCCGATGTTGGCCCATAAGGCAGTACACGAGGCCCACGTGGCAGCTGAAGCGGCAGCCGGCCTTAAGAGTTTCTTCGACGCACGCGTCATTCCCTCGGTGGCGTACACCGACCCGGAAATTGCATGGGTAGGCTACACCGAAGACGAGGCACGCGAACAGGGGGTCGAGGTCGTGAAAGGTGTCATGCCCTGGAGTGCCTCTGGCCGAGCGATCGCCAACGACCGCGACGAGGGCTTCACCAAGCTGCTGTTCGACGCCACTACCAAGCGCATCATCGGCGGGGGCATTGTAGGTACCCACGCGGGAGACCTGATTAGTGAGGTGGCCTTGGCCATCGAGATGGGCGCTGACATGGTAGACATTGGCAAGACCATTCATCCGCACCCCACGTTAGGTGAAACCGTGGGGATGGCCGCCCACGCTGCCGAAGGCATCTGCACCGACTTGCCGCCTGTGCGGAAAAAGGCCTAGTCGAGTCTGGATCAGCGTGAAAGGCCTAGACACTCTAGTGTCCCAAATGATTAATCTGCTGAAGGGGTAGACTACAGAGCGGCAGCGTAGCTACTTGTATAGGCAAAGCTGTATAGGCAAAGCCGGCTCTCGCATGTGGCAGAGAGCCGGCTTTTTTTACGCCTGCAGCCTATACGTACTCTTCAACGCAGATTGGAGCGCCAGCATGGAGGCTGCCCTCAGTTGAGCTGAGCGAATCTTGTCAGATCGCTAACGAAGAAGCACAGGCACGTGGCGCGAAGCTGAAACCCACAGTGGGCATTACAGAGTCTGCGAGCTGATGCAATCAGGGCGTCTATGTGTCGCAAGCTTTGCTGAGCTTTTCGTCACTTGATCACCGTGCACCGGATGACCTCCAGGCTACGTCTCGATGCCTGGCGCCTTCAGCCTTCAGCGCCCAGCCGCTGGCTGCGTGCCGCGTATTCCGGATGAGAGTAGGGCTCCCCGGGTGCGTGCAGGCACTCAACTCATGTTTTTTATTTGCACGGCAACGCAGTGTTGTCAACCCCTGTTTTGGCGCCAGCTCAGCGTGCTAAGGTAACGATCTTGGAAGAGTCTGTGATCACGGTTTCTATTGCACAATGGCACCCAATATTCTCTTTATTATGGCCGACGATCTGGGGTGGGCCGACCTCAGCGTGTACGGTCAGACTGATTTCGAGACCCCAAACCTCGATCGATTGGCAAGTCGCGGAGTAAGGTTTACTCAGGCCTACGCAAACTCCGCAGTATGCTCTGCGACCCGCTTTGCGCTCATGACCGGGCGCTACCAATATCGTTTGCGCGGTGGGCTGGAAGAGCCCATTGCCGGTACCGCCACCGACAAACTGGGCTTACCACCTGAGCATCCCACCTTGCCATCCTTGTTGCGGGACGCGGGCTACGCCACGGCGCTTATCGGCAAGTGGCATCTGGGCCGTCCACCACAGTTTGGCCCAGAAAAAAGTGGCTACGAGTATTTCTTTGGTAACCACGGCGGCGCCATTGATTACTTTACGCATTGCTACGGAGCTGGGGAGAACGCTCGCCACGACCTTTATCAGGGCAACGACCCGGTCAAGCGCGAGGGCTATTACACGTACATTCTGGCGGACGAGGCCAGCCGCTATATTCGTGCCGCTGCAACCGATAAACCCTTCTTCTTGTCCCTGCACTTTACTGCGCCACACTGGCCCTGGGTGGGTCCCAATGATGAGCACGTCTCGCGGGAACTGAAGAATCTGCATCACCATGATGGCGGAAACCTGGAGGTTTACGCCGAGATGGTCAGGGCGTTGGATACGGCAGTCGGGCAAGTCTTGTTGACGCTGGAAGAGCGCAACCTCACGAACAATACGATCGTGATCTTTACCAGCGACAACGGCGGCGAGCGGTTTTCCAAGACTTGGCCGTTCGTGGGCCAAAAAACCGAATTGCTCGAGGGGGGAATTCGCGTACCGACGCTGATGAGCTGGCCAGCACGCCTGAAGCCTCAGGTCTGCGATCAGGTCACGATGACCATGGATTGGCTCCCCACATTGCTCGCGGCCGCAGGTGTAGAGCCAGCACCCAACTTCCCTCCCGATGGCGATAACATCTTGCCGGTACTAGAGGGCAGCAAACCGGTTTATGACCGCACGCTCTTCTGGCGTTACAAAGCCAACGCTCAACGCGCCGTCCGTGCAGGCAAGTGGAAATACCTCAAAATTAACGACAACGAGTTCTTGTTCGACCTCGACTACGATGTGCGCGAGCGCGCCAACTTCCGGGAAAAGCACCCAGAGGTGTTCGAACGGCTGAGAGCACAATGGGAGGAATGGAACAAAACCGTCATTCCCATTACGGATGACGTCTTTAGTCACGCGGTGACTTCTGACGTGCAAGCCGATCGATATGCACCTCAACCGGCGATGCGAAGCCGCTAAGCATAAGGTTTAGGTGATTCACGCCTTCAAGCAGAGAAGGTTTGAAGTTGACGGCCGGTTGCGTCTGTAACCGGCCGTCTGCTAACGCCAGAAGTACAAAATATCGAAATCGGACTTATAACCCGGCTGCGGAAGCTCGAGCCGCAACCGGCGCTTCGAGAGCGGTATAAGATATCCAGCTTGATTCCTCTCGGATTGTTCGCCGTATCTAAGCGGGATGGTCTCTGTGCCAATCGTGAGTGCGCCCGCATAGCCTAACCGCGTCTCGCCAATATCATAAAACGCGCCCGCTAGCCGTTGTGAACCGGTGACTTGATGCACGTGCAGCTGGCCCTCTCGCTCGAACAGTTCGCACTCAAATGTTTGAAACACCAGGATCGGCTGAATTGGCATGCGTACCAGACGAATCAATCGACAATTCCAGAATCCCACCAGCTGTTCGGTCGCGACGTCAATAGCATGTCCGTCCAAAATTTGAGTTAGTTCCTGCCAGTCAAGTGCTTTGGCATGCTGTTGGACATACTCGAGTACGCTTTCACGCAGCGGCTGGTAGATCGCTAAGCGATCGCGATCATGCACATTGAGTACATCAGGAAAGGAAGGCTGGGCCCGCAACGGTGAGTTGGCAACGCAGGTCGCCAATGCCAAACTCACTGCTATTGCCAAAGAACGCGTCGAAAACCACACGGCTATATACACCTGTCAAGCGACTCTGTAGGAACTCCCCAGCGTGGGCGTTAAGCAAGGACTACGCAAGCCATTATCGTATATCGGAGTTCTCGCATATCGAGGTTCTCATACAGTGGTGTTCTCGTATAGCGACGGTCCCGTCGTGTGTCGCTGGCGTTCCAATCGGGCTTCCGACTTCACCGTGCTAATGCTGCCGACGACCTTCAGCCGCCGGGCATATCGTTTGCATCGCTCCACGCCATACCAGCTTTCGTCAGCGTCTCACAATGTCCAACGATTCTACTTTGCGTATCGCCGTATTTCGCGCCCTGAGTCTGGGCGATATGCTGTGCGCGACCCCCGCGATCCGTGCGTTGCGATACCGCTATCCAGAAGCAGAGATCACGCTGGTTGGGTTGGCGCGGTCCCGGCATTTTCAGGCGCGCCTTCCGGCTTACATCGATGACTTTATTGCGTTTCCCGGTTATCCAGGCTTGCCCGAAGTGCAGGCCGAACCCAAGACCGTAGACAACTTTTTTTCCACCATGCGGTCGAGGCAATTTGATTACGCTATACAAATGCATGGCTGTGGGCCGGTCAGCAACGAGGTCGTGGCGAAATTTGCCGCAGCTCATGCCGTCGGGCTGGGTCGAGGCGAACCGCGCGATGCAATAAGGTTAGCGCCTTATCCCGACGACGCCCATGAAATTCATCGTAATCTTGCAGCCGTCCGTTTGCTGGGCGTCGAACCCGCGGGCGATGAGATGGAATTTCCCTTGCTGCATGCCGATCGGCAAGAGCTGGCGGCTTATCCGAAACTGCACGCGTTACTGCCGCATCCTTATGTGTGCCTGCATCCTGGGGCGAGCACGTCGGCGAAGCGCTGGCCCCCAGCACATTTTGCACGGGTGGGTGATGCCTTGGCGAGCGCCGGATGGCGAGTGGTCATCACCGGATCTGCCGCAGAGCATCACATTGCTCAGGACGTTGCCAGGCACATGAGATATCCCACGGTCATCGCCGCATGCGACATTTCTATAGGCGGTCTGGCCGCACTGCTTGCAGGGGCTGCCTTGATCGTGTCTAACGATACTGGGGCGGCGCATCTGGCGAGTGCGTTGGGAGTGCCCAGTGTCGTGATCTTTTTTGCCACGGATCCGAAACGATGGGCCCCCCTCGACGAAACACGACACCGCGCGGTTTATGGCGAAGATGGGGTAGAGGTTACGCCGGTTTTAAACGAGGCCTTCGAGCTCTTGAGCCTCCCTACTGCCGGCCATGCTCGGGGAAGACCGTCTGGTTGAACCGTGCGAAAGCAAATCGTTCAAAAAGGTAGCGGGCGTGCCCTAACACTTCGTCGAACGCAACTTCGTTGACAAACGAAGCCCGGTGACCACAATCAAAACCCACACAGCGTGCACCGCAAATGTTGCAATCGACTTGATATGACACCGCAACCCGGTGCAGTTCCGTACCGAGGCTGCGATAAGCCGATAAGTTGCCCACCCAAAAGATGACAACCGTGGGGGTTCCGAGCGCCTGTGCCAGGTGTGCCGGCCCCGTGTCGTTCGAAACGAGCAGTGCAGCGCGCGATAGCAAGCCGGCCAAGCCACCGGGGGATAACTTCCCACTGAGATCCACGGCCGCAGATTGCATGCGGGTTACAACGGCTCGCACAACATCGGTTTCACCCGGGCCCCCGTGAACGACAACGCTGTTGCCCTGCTTCGCAAAATAATCACCTACGCGAGCGAAGTTCGTCGCAGACCAACAGCGCCGACCATCCTGGGCCCCAGGTTGCAATACGACGAATGGACGAGCCGACCGTGGCCACACCGCATCCAGCTCTTGAAAATCGCCCTCATGCGTGCACAACTGCGGCCGTATTGTTCTTGCCACCGCGCCCACTCGCGTCACGCATTCCAGCATGCGAAGTGCTACGGGATGGCCGTCATCAAAATAAGGAAAGTTACGATGGAGCGCAGGCGCATCCGCCGTTTGAAAGCCTGCACTCACGCGGGGCCGTAACGCGTTCACCAGCCAATTGCTATAACGCCCCCCGCCATGTAACTGCACAATCAGGTCGAACATATCCCGATAGGCGCGATAAAATCGGCTCAGCGAGTCATGATCGACGCTCGTCTCAGGTGAAACAGTTACGCCAGGCACCTCCGGCAATACGACTACCTCATCGACCGGCCCGGGTCGGTGAAGAAGAAAGTCGTGGTGCCACTGCTTGCCCAAAAGTACAATTCGCGCCTTCGGGTAGCTGTCGCGTAGAGCCTGCAAGGCAGGCAACGTCAGAATGAAATCACCCAAGGCATTGGCACGTAGCACGGCGAGAGTACGAACTTTAGACACCCAAGCACCGGTTGGCCCGTAAACGCTTGAGCGAGCGCTCATTTGGATGTTGTTGCTGCAGAATGGGCTAACAACCAGGGAGCGTCATAGTGTCGCGCTGACACCGTGGTGGGCAGTTCCAGATGAAAGGCTCCCGACGGCATGATGCCGCACCCTCCGAAGCGCGCCATCACCCGCATCTGGGCCAAGACATCTTCACCGCAATGCTCGGGTGGTAATTCAGTCCAAAAATCAAAGCCGCCGCAAGCGACCAACTTCATGCGATCGTAAAGCACGCAGCCACCGGCCCAGGCCAACTTGTAGAGTAGAGGGGCAGCGCGATCCGCGTCCAGGACGCGCTGAACATGCCAAAGGTTGGCGCCATTGTGCAAAAGATGTCTGGCCCACGCGGTGCTGCCAGGTATCACCTTCTCGGGTTCAACCCGATCGGCCCAGAACTCTACCGCCTGCTCGTGCGTTCGTACATCGTGGCGATACGACAGCCCAATGACAGCGTTCGCCACGAACCCGCAGCGCTGTCTCCGAATGGTGCTCAACATGCAATTGATCGCACCCGGTTCCAGCAAGACATCGTCATCCAGGAACAACACGTAGTTACTGCAACTCCGTTCGAGCAACGTCTGACGTTGATGTGCCAGGCCGCGGCGGGGCAAATTGCGCCAGCATGCCGTTGAATGTCCCCGTGCTTGCAACACACGGAGTACGGCTTGCGCCGTGGGATCGTCATACCCAGCTCGCCCATCCGACTGATCCGCGATATAAACGCTGAATTCAACGTCGTCGTTTCCCACCAGGCCGGATAACGTTACGGCTAAGGCCGTGGGCCGGTTACATGTGGGTATCAGTACATCAAGTATCGCGTTCATGAGCGCTTGCCCCCGCCGCAGCAGCACGCACGTTTGGGATCCCGTGTTGGCCGGGGCTGATAGAGATAGGGGTT
>CAZMVM010000177.1:0-6641 GCA_964569785.1 uncultured Pigmentiphaga sp.
CCTGGTTTCTGCTCCTGCATGACTCCTCCTGCTTAATCGGCGCCAATACCAAGATGATTCGGCTGGCGCTTTTCGATGGACCACTTCAATAGGGCAGCACTACGATAAAAACCATGGGCAAATTTACTGTACGGCAAGGTTAAGAAAAATGCCATCACAACGCCCAAATGAACTGCTAGCAAAAGGCCCATATACGCTGTATCTCGACCGATCAGCAGGAGCAACCCTGTTAGGCTGATGAAAAACAATAGAGCGATAAAGCCACGATCCATGGGACGCTGATGACTGTCTCCGTGCGCGGGATGTCTCCGCAGATTGAGCCAAAACAAGCCAGCGGGACCAATCAGTAACCCAATGCCGCCAAGCACGCCGAGGATTACAGGTAGGCTGCTCCATGCATAAGGGGCAGGGAGATCAAGCACATAGTGATAAATGGTGGCAACGCAGGTCGCGGCAAAACACAGCAAGAAACCGTAGAAGGTGAGGTGGTGAAACCGCCGCCGTCTTAATGTGTAGGCATCGTCTTCATCATTGCACCCTTTACCATGGCCGCCGTCCAGGTATTTGAGCGTCAAAACATTGTGTGTCGCTTCGGATACAGCGGAGAGGCTGACGTCTCCGTCACGTACTCCACGCCAAAAACGGACCACGCCGGTGACCAGGGCAAGCATGGCCAGAATGAAGACCGTGCCAAACATGACAACCAGTAGATTGTGCGGGAAGATCGCGTAGAAATTACCACTCAAGGGTGCGTGGGTCAGGCTGCCCTGGTTCATCCACATCATCAGTACCAGAAATAGTGCAAGGCCGAACCCAGTTGCCAAGCTCAGCGTGAGGCCGTTGCGCGCATAAAGCTTACCGAGAACGCCGGGCCAGGCAAAGTCGGTATAGGTCTGCAGCCTAACTTTGGCCATTGCTTGTGGGACATTAATGCCGAACTCATGAGGCGGTGCGTACTGGCATGCGTGCAGGCACGCGCCACAGTTGTGACAGAGGTTGGCTAAGTAATGAATGTCGGCCTTGCCAAATTCCAGCCGACGCGTCATGGCCTGAAACACCGCGCAGAAGCCTTCACAATAGCGACACGCATTACAGATTTGCATCTGCCGCTGCACCTCTCGCTCCGCTTCACTTTGGGCGTCGCCGGAAAGCTGTGAAGTTGTAGTGATGGGGATGCCCTTTAAGTGAAGTCGATTCGCTGATACCGGGCTCGTCTCCAAGAATGGTGTAGCACCGGACGACGTCGTTGGGGCCGCAGTTGCTCGTTTGGAAACGGGGTCAGCTTGCACGTTGAATCTCCTGTGAAGTCAGTGCTGCCTTGGCAGCTTGGGTGCCGGCAATGCGTCCGAATGCAGTTCCGATCGACATGCCCACGCCTGCCGTATAGCCTTTACCGAGAATGTTGCCTGCCATCATTTCGCCGGCAACAAACAAGTTGGGGCTGGGGACACCATCGAAGTGCACAGCAGCCTCTTCGTTGACCTTCAAGCCCAGATACGTAAAGGTAATGCCAGGCCGTACCGGGTATGCGTAGTACGGCGGCATGTCTAACGGTCGAGCCCAATGACTTTTAGGTGGCGTTAATCCGACGGTATGACAGTTATCGAGAATCGTGTGGTCGAATTCATCACCTCGACAGGCACTGTTAAAGGTTTCAATGGTTTGGACGAGCTGGTTGGCATCAATGCCAATTTGCTGAGCGAGATCGGGAATGGTCTCGGCCTTCATGCCGGGAAAAACCGGAGGCATGAAGCGTCCCACCGCCTTGCTATCGATAATCGACCACGCGATCTGCCCGGGCTGGTGGGCAACGAGGCGGCCCCAAATGGCATAGCGCTTCGGCCAGAAGTCTTCACCTTCATCGTAGAAGCGCTTACCCTCGCGGTTGACGACAATGCCAAGCGAAACGCAATCAATACGAGTGCATATTCCGCCGTCATACAGCGGGGCGCGTGCGTCGATGGCCACGCAGTGAGATTGGGTGGGGTCGCCAATAATATCCGCGCCCGCATCCATCATGAATTTCAGCAGCACGCCTTGGTTGAAGCGCGTACCACGAATCAAGAAATTGTCGGCCGGCCATTCCCCGCGTTCGTTTTGCCCCCATGCCTCGCGTTGCCACTCGAGGTTCGATTCAAAACCGCCGGCAGCCAGAACGCAGCTCCGTGCTTCAAACCGCTGATTCCCGCTGTATGCGGCGACGAAGCGGTTGCCGTCCAATTCCAGCCGATCGATAGGTGTTTCGTATCGAATCTCAACGCCTAGACGCTCCGCACTGCGATAGTAGGCATTGATCAGCGCCTTGCCACCGCCCATGAAGAACGCATTCGTACGTGCCAGGTGTAGCGTGCCCGCCAGCGATGGTTGGAAGTTCACTCCATGCTTGCGCATCCAATCGCGACCCGTGGAAGAGTCGCGAATCATGCGCCGCGCCAACTGTTCGTTGGTGGCACCGCCAGTCACTTTCAGCAGGTCCTGCCAAAACTCTTCTTCGGGATAGGCATCTACCAAGACGTCCTGGGGTTCGTTGTGCATGCAGCGCAGGTTGCGGGTGTGTTGTGAGTTCCCGCCGCGCCACTCCTTGGGCGCCGCTTCGACTAGCATGACGCTGGCTCCGGCCTCGCGCGCCATGAGAGCAGCACAAAGCGCGGCGTTACCCCCCCCAATGACCAAAACGTCGACCATGTTGTGTCCGCCTCAATGGAGATTGTGGAATGCGGACACTGTATGAGTTTCGACGCTTGTCAGCTAGTCAGTATTTGTGAAATAGGCACTCACTAATCGTGAAGAGTGGCGCCAGGCCACTGAGATTCTCTGACCAGTTGGCGCATGACATCAGCCAACACCACACGCGCTGCGAGTGCCGCAGGTGCAAGCTCGTCGTCGGAGACGCTAACAATCATATTCCGCCGGAACAACTCGGGGTCAGCAATGGGATGGCGGTGCAAGGCCGCAGCATAGGTGCGATGCACGGCTGCACCGGGTTGCACCGTAGCTAACTTAGCGTCGATGACCAAATCCATGAGCGTGCTCAGGCCGTCCACCTCGATCGCGATCCGAGGCTCGACACCTGCTCGTGCATACGCTTCATCGGTGAGGCGTCGCAGGTCGTGGACTGCCGTCGTCATGGCCAGCGGCAGCTCGGCAGCCTGCTCGAGGTGAATGGGCTCACCATCCGGCACGTTCAGAAGGCCAGGACACACCAGCAGGAAAAGCGTTTCATCCAAAATGGGAGTCACGCTCCAGTTCAAGGGGTTGTCGACGTTGAACAGCACGGCCAAATCAAGTTGGCGTCGGTGGAGCATCGTATAGGAGTGTCCCGACAACGTTTCAACTAAGTGAAGTCGAATGTCGGGATACCGCTCCCGCATTGCGTTGAAGAAGGGGCGGGCCAACAAAGATGCCGTTGTGGGGCTGAGCCCAACGCTAACACGACCGGTAAGGCGCGCATCGCGGGCCGCTAAAGCCGCGTGCTCGGCGTGCCGTATCGCAAGCTGGGCTTGACGCCAGAACGCCAGCCCGGCTTCAGTAGGAAAAACGCCCTGACTCGTTCTTTGCAGTAGGCGGGTTGATAACTCACTTTCGAGACGACTGATTTGCTGACTGAGCGCGGAGGTTACAACACCCAGCTCACGTGCAGCTTTACCCATGCTGCCCAATTCGACGACACGAACAAAATACTTGAGTTGACGTAATTCCATGCAAACTCGAGCAAGTGATGTAGTAGGGCTATGTTAGCCCGTCACAGACGTCGGGCACCGCGACGTATGGCGCCTAGCTAGAGGGTACAAGAGTTGGGCTCGGCATGCGTCGCCCATCCGGTAAGGGGCTGCTCAGGCATGCTGTCGTGCCATGGACAATTGCACGCTTCAACACGGCCGTCAACCGTAACACCCATTGAGGTTGGTCTTCAAGAAGAGCCTCAGTGCGCTCGAAGCCCGCCCGCGCTGCGCGACGTGGTGCGAGATTCGGAACGAAAGTCGGTTTGATGATCAAGTCTTGTACATAGCACCCAGTATATGGCCAAATGTCGGAATATATTTACAGGGGTGCTGAGATGATGGGATGGAGAGGTCGCATTGGATGGCTGGTGCCACCGGGTAACCCCACGTTAGAGCCGGAAATTAATTCATTGACCCCAGACGGGGTGGGGTGCTATTTCACTCGACTACAAGCGTCCGGGTCGGTGGGTCAGTCTGGTATCACTGCGTCCTTCCCCTAGCTTTGTCGCGGTCGCTACGAGGGTTTTTCACCGAGGCGGCCACGCGGTTGTTTCAAACATAAGCAGCGTTGACCGCAACTATTCGACTGGTTGAAGATGCCGTCAGGGTAAAGCTGATCGACCGCATACATAAGCGAAGTGCCAGCGTCAATGGCTAGTCATTCCGTCTAAGCCATTGGTATTGTTGCGCATAGATCCTGGGTCGGTCTAATGTTCCCCATCGAGCCTATGTCTCATGGGTCGTTTACCCTGAGATATCAATTGGAGGCTCCTACGCACGCACCTCCGCGGGGTACACATGCAAATCGCCGATCACGAACGCAACCCGATGAGGCCGGTCTCGATACCGTTAGCCATCCGGGGCGTATTGGCCATTGCTCTCGCTGCATCGCTCGTGCTTGGTTTTGCCCGCGAGATGATGAGCGGGTTTCAGGGCCAAAGCTCTGTGGCGCTACTTGCCGCGTTGTTGTTGTTGGTTTTTGCCGCGCTCGATGTGATTTTTGCCTTTAAGACGTCCCTTCGCCTACCGGAGCATTCACTGCAGATACGAGGTATCGGGCGCAGTTATAGCGCAAGCGAGATTCATGCGCTCATGGTATCGGGTGTCTCGCCGAACGAGAAGTACTTGAGTTGGGTTGGCCGCTGGGTTGCACGAGCAAGCCCTAGTTTCTTCTCACTTCCGCCGCTCTATCAGCGACTGGTCGAAGTGGCGTTGATGGCGATCACGTACGGCCTGGTGGCGTTGGTGTTAATCGTGGTTGTTCGTGTTTTCGGAATGGCGGGCGGCAATACGACAGCAGCCGACGCTGTCATCTCATGGTTGTTCTTCGGCGTTGTGTTGTTAGCCTACGCGTATTGGGCCACTATTCTCTCGCACATGTATAACGCGGCTAATTGGGCGCGTAAACTGGCGCCAGCCGGGATCGTCAAGCTATTACGTGGTTTGCTTGTTTTGGTAGTGGCGGTAGCTCTCGTGGCGCAGTTCTCGGGCTGGCGGGTTCCTGTCGCCCCCAGCCTGCAACCATGGAGCGGCATCGTGATTATCGGCACGATAGGGCTGGTCATCGGCATCCTGGTGCTGGCGGCATTGCGGGCTGATAAAGCTTCCGGCGAAATGTCGCGCTCACGTACTACGTTTACCGACAATGCTGCGACCCATCCAGACGTCATACTCGATTCTTTTAGAAGCGTACTGACCCAGCCTCTTGGGGGAGCCTATGCTGAGCTCGGCGAGTGGAAACTCAGGCTGGAAGAACAGCCAAGCACAGGCGGGGGAGTGTTTTCAGGTCTGGCCGTTGGCGAGTACGGGATAAAGGTCCAAGATTTGGCGCTGCCGACCAGAATTCGCCGGTTTGCTGCAGTGCTTGCCATCTTGGCGATTGTCATCGGCGCCATGGGGTATGTTTCAGTTTGGGTTGCGGCACGCTCATTTCAGCATGCATATTGGGTCACGGCGTTTTGCTTGCTATTGTTTTCAGATCTGGCTTTCCGAGTCGCGATCCTACCGCTTACTGAGCGAGTTTGGAAATCGTATTTAATTGCAGTCCAAATCAGTGGTAGCTACCATCGTCGGGGCGGAATGCTGGGTGCTGAGCTGTTTACTTCGTTCAGGCTCAACGGCGGTGTAGCGGCCGGGCAAAGCGTGTCGCATGTTACATCTTCCCTGGTGAAGGCAGACGCAACGCGAGTATTAACCAGCACTCGCGACGATGAAGAGCAGCTGCAAGTCGTGTTCAACGTCTTGCGCGCCCACATACAGCAAGCTCCCCCAAAGACTGCAGCTGTAGCTGGATAGCCCCTAAATATTAGAAACCACAAAGCGTTTCGCCGTAATTGTCTGCACATAATTTACCGACTAAGGGCTTGTAGCGGTTATCAAATACCACCGTGCTATGTGGACCCTAACGCTACACACCTAAACCTTCGCGCTCGACCTTGGCAACCTTCCGTTCTACGCTGGCTGATAAACGTCCTAAGATTGCGACCAGTGCCGGCAGCCGTACGCCGGAGATTCGTTCGTTAAGAGCAGCAATACTTAAGGCCGCTATGGCTTCCCCTCGAGAGTTTCGTAACGGCATGGCTAATCCCCTCACTCCCTTTAAGACGAAACCGTCACTTAGCGCGTAACCTTCCGACTTCGCGATTAGTACAGCGCGTCGAATGAGCCTCTCGTTAATGTTGGGATATTGCTTCAAGCGTTCGAGGTTATTGAGATATACAGCTTCAGCTTCGGTATAGTGCAGACATGAAATGATGGCGAGCCCTCCGGCCCCAACGGGTAAGGGTCTGCGCGTGCCTACATCAACAGTGAATGCCTTGATGGGATAGGGTCCCATTTTGCGATCGATGCATGCCGAATCAATCCCCGACCTTACGGTCAAAAAGGCGGTATCGCCCGTTTCTTCGGCCAACGCCAGCA
>CAZMVM010000178.1:0-6607 GCA_964569785.1 uncultured Pigmentiphaga sp.
CGCGGCTAGACACCGGGTTCACTCGCTTATGCTATGGGTTAAGTCGTTCCATATTGTGTTTGTTGCGGCGTGGTTTGCCGGGCTGTTCTACCTGCCGCGCATCTACGTCAACCTCGCACAAACTGCGGACGCGGGCGCGCATGCCGTGCTGCTGGGCATGGCGCGCCGCTTATACCGATTTTCGACGATTTTGGCGGTATTCGCGGTGGGCTTTGGACTGTGGCTGTACCTGATATACGGGATCGGTCGCGGGCCTGGCAACGCTTGGATGCATGCCAAGCTGGCAGTCGTACTTTTAACCATCGGCTATCACTATAGGTGCGGGGCTTTGCTGCGTCGCTTCGAGACCAATCAAAACCGGCACACGCACGTTTTTTACCGTTGGTTTAACGAAATACCAGTGCTCTTTCTGCTGGCAGCAACGGTACTCGTGGTGGTCAAGCCCTTTTAGCGTCCACACGCCTAAGTCTTCGCGCGTTACCTTCACCCTTTACTTGCAGGTTTGCCGACGTGGCCGATTCGCCCAAAACTAAAACGCTCACTCTCAAGACGGGCGGTGCACGTCGTCGTACCGATGTTCGCCAGCCTATACAACGGAGCGGGCCGCGAGCTCGCGCAGCATCGCAACGCCAACTGGAGCAACAACAGCCTGCCGCACGAGCGCGAGGCGAAGCGCCTCGACCCTCAGAGAAGCCGCGGCGGCACCTGCGCGCGCCCGGCATCGAGCCGCAGCCGCTTACCCCTTACCTCGACGAGACGTTTGCGGTGTTCGCGCCCTGCCCCTCCGGGCTGGAACAGGCATTGTCTGACGAGCTGAACGAGCTGGGATTCGATCAAGTACGTCCCGGCCGCGGCGGGTGCAGCTTCACCGCTGACTGGGCCGGTGTCATGCGCGCAAACCTGTACAGCCGGCTCAGCACTCGCATCCTCGTGCAAGTGGCCCATGGCCCAGTCAAGCACGAAGACGACCTGCTCGAGCTGGCGCGGCGGACTCCCTGGGAACGATGGTTTGGCCCCGAGCACAGCTTGCGGGTCGACACATCCGCTATCCGCAGCCCCATGCGCAGCCTGCAATATTGCACGTTGCGTACGAAGGATGGCATCTGTGACCGTTTGCGCGAACTGGAAGGAGCACGACCAAGCATAGATACGGTGCGACCTGATGCTCGGGTTCACGTGTTCTTAAGCGAAAGTACGGCCACGCTGTATCTGGACAGTTCGGGAGAGTCGCTTTTCAAGCGCGGATGGCGGTTTGATAAAGGTGAGGCCCCGCTACGGGAGAACCTCGCCGCAGGTTTGCTAAAACTCGCAGGATGGCACGGCACATCAAGCTTGATGGATCCGTTCTGCGGCAGCGGCACCATTTTGATCGAAGCCGCGTATATCGCGTTAAGAATTCCGCCCGGTCTGAACCGGCCCTTCGCATTCGAGCGCCTCAGAAAACCAAGCGCGGACCCGGATCAAGCCCGATTTGGAGATCTCTTTGATCGGCAGTGATACGGACCCGGAAGCGATTGCAGCGGCACGTCGGAATGCGCAACGAGCAGGGCTTGCGGACAATCTGATCGAGTTTGAAGTACGCGACGTACGCGACATACGTCCTACCATGGGCGCGCCCGGCTACATTGTTACCAACCCGCCCTATGGAGCCCGACTGGGGTTTGCTCGCGACCCTGCCGCGAACGAAGAGGTCGCACACAACGAAGCTGGCAGCGAAGTGGTGCCAAGCGAAGTGTTGGAACTCTGGCAGGCGTGGTCGCACACTTTGAAGGCACATTTTGCGGGGTGGAAAGTGTGCGTCATCACCAACGATCGCCTGCTTCCGCGGCATTTGCGTCTTGCCGCAACCCGCCGTACGCCCCTTTACAACGGCGCTATCGAGTGCCGATTCTTTACTTTTGAAGTGCGCGACGGAAGCTATCGGCTGAAGCTGTAATCGGCCCGCTAAACGGTGACCAACCGGTTCGACGTGCTATGCGTCGTTCGCCGCGAAGCGGCAGCACTGCGCCAGCGCCCTGCCGCTTATACAAACACCATCAGCGCCGCTATGGGTCGGCGCGTTGGCCGAGGCTATTTGAATTTGAACCCGCCCGGCAAACGCATGCCGCCCATGCCTTTCATACCGCCCATCGCTCGCAACATCTTGGCCATGCCGCCCTTGCGCATTTGCTTCATCATGTCTTGCATCTGCTGGAACTGCTTGAGTAGGCGGTTGACTTCTTGCACGGGCACTCCGGCGCCGGCCGCGATACGACGCTTACGCGACGCCTTGAGGATCTCGGGCTTTGCACGCTCGGCCGGGGTCATTGAATTGAGAATGCCGAGCATGCGATTGAGCTGCTTTTCCGCCTGGCCTCCTTTGAGCTGACCTGCTGCGGCAGCAAACTGCGCCGGCAGTTTCTCTAGCAAGGAGCCCATATCGCCCAGCTTCCCAACTTGCATCAGCTGATCACGGAAATCGTTGAGGTCGAAACGCGAGCCTGATTTGAGCTTGGCGGCCAGCTTTTGTGCATCATCGACGTCGATCGCTCTTTGCGCCTGCTCGACCAACGAAACGATGTCGCCCATGCCGAGAATACGCTGAGCCATACGCTCGGGGTGAAAGGGCTCCAATCCGTCGAGCTTCTCGGACACCCCAACGAACTTGAGTGGCTTGCCGGTCACCTGCCGGACCGAAAGCGCTGCACCCCCGCGCGCGTCACCGTCCAGCTTGGTCAGGATGACACCCGTGAGGGGCAAAGCGTCGTTAAACGCCTTAGCGACGTTGACTGCGTCCTGACCCTGCATCGCGTCGACGACAAACAGGGTCTCGATGGGCCGCAAAACGTCGTGGAGCTGACGGATCTCCTGCATCATGGCTTCGTCGACGCCCAAACGCCCGGCCGTGTCGACGATAAGTACGTCGTAGTGATGTCGCCGCGCGTGATCAAGCGCATTGCGTGCAATTTCTTCAGGCGTCTGGTCGGTGTTCGATGGCATGAAGTCGACGCCGGCCTGGGCCGCTACGGTTTGCAGCTGCTCGATAGCAGCAGGACGGTAGACGTCGGCGCTGACTACCAAGACTTTCTTCCGGCCCGTTTTGCGGCCCTCATGCGTATGGTTGCCTTCCGCCAGCCAGCGTGCCAACTTACCCGTCGTGGTGGTTTTACCCGCACCTTGCAGCCCGGCCATAAGAATGATCGCTGGTGGTTGTTGGGCCAGCGATAGCTCGGTCGCGTGTGGACCCAGGTCGCCGCCCATGAGTGCGGTCAATTCTTTGTGCACGACGCCCACGAGGGCTTGCCCCGGCGTGAGGCTACCAATAACCTCCTCGCCCAAAGCCTTTTCTTTGATGCGTGCAACGAACTCACGCACGACGGGCAGCGCCACATCGGCCTCGAGCAGTGCCAACCGTACCTCGCGCAGAATCTCCTGCGTATTGGCTTCGGTTAGCCGCGCCTCGCCCCGCAACGTTTTAACAACGCGCGACAAACGGTTGGTTAGATTGTCTAGCATGAATAAGAATCGCTTACACTGGTACCGTTATGGGAATTGTATTGCACACCCTGGCCGCCCTTGGTTATGCCCTGCTGGCCTTGCGCCCGTGGTTCGCGCTTAAGCACCATGGCAATATCGCGGCCAATGTGTACGAAAAAACCGGCCTACCACTGGTACTGATACTCCATGGGGCGGCGCTCTACACCGCCATGCTTGGGGGCCATGGCCTGTATCTGGGGTTAGGCTTGGCAATTTCCAGCACGCTTTGGCTCGGCATGGTCGTGTATTGGCTGGAAAGTCTGTTCGCAGAGGTTAGCGTGTTGCGCTTGCTGCTGCTTCCGCTCGCTGCCTTGGCCGCTTTCACGCCAGCCGTCCTACAAGACCCTATCATGGTAGCGCATGCAGGCAACCCATGGATGCGTGTACACCTGGTGCTTTCGCTAGCCGCCTACGGCATCATGACGGTGGCCGCGCTGCACGCCCTTCTCACCGCCGCCACCGATAGCCAACTACACCGTCCCCAGCGGACGAGTACCGCTGGCCTCTGGCAGCGCCTTGTAGAATCGCTGCCGCCGTTGCTCACACTAGAGCACCTGTTGTTCCGGCTGATCTGGATCGGCTTCGTGCTGTTAAGCCTGGCCGTGGTGTCTGGGTCTGTCATGTCACTTTCGCTCGGCGGCCACCTGTTCCCGTTCGATCATAAAACCATCTTCACCCTGCTGTCCTGGCTGACATTTGGTCTGCTGCTCCTTGGCCGCAGTTTGCGGGGCTGGCGGGGGCGGGTTGCCGTACGATACACGCTTGCCGGCATGCTGTTTCTGCTATTGGCCTACGTCGGCACCCGCTTCGTCATCGAATTCATACTCTCACGATGAGCAAACTGCTGTTCTGGATCGTCGTCATTTTGGTCGGCCTTCTGGCCATGCGCCTGGCGGCACGCCACGCCGCAAAAAAGTCGGCACGTGCAGCCCGCCCACAGCGTTCGCGCACCAAAGGCCCTAAGCCGGTGGAAACCATGGTGCAGTGTGCGCACTGCGGGGTACATCTTCCGGCGAAAGAAGCGGTGCATACCTTGGGCCACTATTGGTGCTCGACTGACCACGCTCGCCTGGGGCCACGCTAATGGATTTGCAGCTTGAATGCGACGGCTGGCTGCGTCCGGGTTCAGGTATCCGTGTCATTCCGTCGCCTCATTTCGACACGCGGCCGCCGGATGTGCACATTTCGCTGTTGGTGGTGCATAACATCAGCTTGCCACCCGGTGAATTCGGCGGGCCATGGGTAGCACAGCTGTTTACCGGCCAGCTCGACGACAGCGCCCACCCCTGGTTTGAGCAGTTACGCGGGCTTCGGGTTTGTGCCCACTTCTTTATTCGTCGCGATGGGGCGATCATTCAGTTCGCATCGACCTTGGCACGCGCATGGCACGCCGGCATCTCGTCGTTCCAGGGACGCACACACTGCAATGACTTCTCGATCGGCGTCGAGCTAGAAGGCACTGACAATCTTCCTTATGCCGACGTCCAGTACAACCGTTTGATTGCCCTGACCCATGTCTTGCGCAAACACCACCCGCTGGAAGCGGTATGCGGTCATCAACATATCGCGCCAGGCCGCAAAACCGACCCCGGCCCTGCCTTTGACTGGGAGCGCTATGCTCACGGGGCGGGATGGGATGCCCATCAGTACCCGGCCGCCCCCTCGCCCGGGTGGTGCAAGACGTTCCCCGCCCGCTAGGTCCGGACCACAAGCGACCAGTTACGATAGACGACCCCCGACTTCCGCGGGTTTGCCGTGCCGCATTGCATGCGCTCGATGTACCGCTCGTCGCCCTTGGGCATGGCCTGAGAGGCGCTCGACGTCTATGCTATTAACCGCTCATGAACGTCGCTTGGGACGCCCCTCTGAGGACGCACCACGACGCACCGCTACACTAAGGCTACAATCTCGGGCCTTTCGCCCTTCACACCGGAGTGGCCCCTCGCCTGATCGGCTTGGCCGCCCTAAAAAGGGACGACTCTGCGCGGCCCACGCCGAAGTAACCGCTGCGTACTCTGCGCCAATCCGCCGCGCGCTATTCCCATGCAGAAACCTCGACCAGGGCTGTTGGTGACGGTTCAAAAGCTCACGTTTGGAAACAACAGACTTTGGTTGAAAACCACTACAATTAGTGGCAGAATTCCTTGCCGACCACTACAGATAGTGGTTAAAAGATTACAGGAGCCCACATGCACACCTCGACAAGTACGGCCCAATCCAATCCGACTTCGCTCCTTCAACAACCCACTGACGCCGCCCAAGGCAGCACGGAATCTCCGTTTCAGAATTACAAAGTTCTTCGTCGCAACGGTTCGGTTGTCACCTTCCAACCATCCAAGATCGCCATTGCGATGACGAAGGCCTTTCTCGCCGTGCACGGCGGCCAGGGAGCCGCCTCGGCGCGCGTGCGCGAATTGGTCGAAGATCTCACCCGCCAGGTGGTCAGTGCACTCATGCGCCGTCACCCCACCGGGGGTACTTTCCATATCGAAGACATCCAGGACCAGGTCGAACTGGCTTTGATGCGTTCTGGGGAACACGACGTTGCGCGCGCCTACGTGTTGTATCGAGAAAAACGCGCCCAGGAACGCGCTCAAGCACTGCAGGCCGTTCAGGCACAGAACGACATGGGACCGCTGCACATTGTCGATGGCGATCAGCGTCTCCCGCTTGATGTCGGTCGTTTACGCGACCTCATCATCGCCGCCGGTGAAGGCCTCGAAGAACTGGTCGACACCGACGCCATCTTGAACGACACCATCAAGAACCTCTACGACGGTGTCTCTATCGATGAAGTGTTCAAATCGGCCATTCTGGCGGCCCGCGCACTCATCGAAAAAGACCCCGCCTACAGCAAAGTCACCGCCCGGCTTTTGCTGCACACCATTCGTCGCGAGGTGCTGGGCGAAGAGGTCAGCCACAGCGACATGAGCGTGCGTTACGCCAGCTATTTTCCGCAGTTCATCCAGATCGGCATCGAGAACGAACTGCTCGACCCCGAGCTGGGCAAGTTTGATCTGCCACGCCTGGCGAAGGCCCTCAACTACCAGTGTGACCTTCAGTTCAACTATCTGGGTCTGCAAACGCTCTA
>CAZMVM010000179.1:0-6597 GCA_964569785.1 uncultured Pigmentiphaga sp.
CAGGAATGTCGCGCAAATGATCGGCTTGCTGGGCCCATTTACGCTGCACCACCGGCGTGACCGCAAAGCCGCGTTCCGCGTACTCGATTGCCGGCGCAAGTACGTCTGTAAAGGGCAGCTTGCCAAAGCGCGCGTGCAATTCGGCCCAGCCCGCGACGGCACCGGGCACTGTGACGCTATCCCAGCCGTATTGGGGGATATGACCCCCGTGCTTGCGACGGAAATATTCAGGGCTCCAGGCGGCTGGAGCCGGGCCAGAAGCGTTGAGCCCGTGCAGTTGCGAGCCGTCCCACACAATGGCGAAACAGTCGGAGCCCAACCCGTTGCTAACCGGTTCCACGATCGCAGCGGTGGCTGCGCTTGCAATGGCCGCATCAACGGCGTTGCCCCCTTGGGCAAGTATGCGTAGTCCCGCCTGCGCTGCAAGCGGTTGCGACGTGGCGACTATATTACGAGCGAATACCGGTAAACGCGTAGACGCATAAGGGTTCGACCAATCTTGAAAGCGCATGAGTGCGTTAGAGGCACTTGGGCGTACTGCCCCAACGTGCTTTTCACATGATTTGGGGTAAACCCCTAGAGTAACTCAATTTCACTTTCAGCCAAAGTGGAAGACCCGACTCGGGCCAAAGGGCTTAGTTCGTTATGACCATATCCTCACGCGGAGAAGATCGCGCGAAGCGATACCTGCCCTCTCAGCCATTCGAGTGAACCTGCAGAGCATCCCAGGCGTTGACGCGCACAACCTGTCCACGCGAAATAGAATTGGGTCTGAGATCAGCTGAACAGGATCCTAAACGTAATCGGGCGCCCGAAGGCGCCCGATGGGGGGCCGGCAGAACCGGCCTATCTCGTGGTAGTGCTTGGGTTGAAACCCACGCGGAATTGCGATGCGCTCGCTTAGGTTTCTTCCTCGGTGAAGGTCTCAGCGCGCTTCTGCCGGATTGCAGGCAGGGCAATGAGCAGCACCAGAGCCAGCGCCAGGAAGAGCAGGGTAGCCGACAGCGGACGCTCGATGAAGGTCATGAAGTCGCCACGTGACAGCAACAGAGCACGACGGAAGTTTTCTTCCATCATGGGGCCAAGTACCAGGCCCAACAGCAACGGTGCGCCTTCGCAACCCAGCTTACCCCACAGGTATCCGATCAATCCGAACGCTACGGTGACGTAGATGTCAAAGACGTTGTAGTTGAGCGAGTACACCCCGATCGAGCAGAACACCAGAATGGCGGGGAAGAGTATGCGATACGGAATCTTCAGCAACTTCACCCACAGCCCCACCAGCGGCAGGTTAAGAATAACCAGCATCAGGTTACCCACCCACATCGAGGCGATCAGGCCCCAGAACAGCTCGGGGTGGCTGCTGATAACCTGCGGGCCAGGCTGAATGTTGTGGATCGTCATCGCGCCAATCATCAGGGCCATCACGGCGTTACCCGGAATACCCAGTGTGAGCATCGGGATAAACGACGTCTGAGCACCCGCGTTGTTCGCGGACTCGGGGCCGGCAACACCAGCTGGGTGGCCTTTACCAAAGCGCTCGGGAGTCTTCGAGATTTTCTTCTCGAGCGTGTAGGACGCGAAGGAAGCCAGAACTGAACCGCCTCCAGGCAGAATCCCCAGCACGGAACCAATGGCCGTACCACGTACTACCGCGCCGTAGCACTCCTTGAACTCCTGCATGTTGGGGTAGAGCGATCCGATAGTGGCGGTAATTTCCTGGCGCTCCTCACCTTGTTCAAGGTTGCGCAGCACCTCGGCAAAACCGAACACACCCATGGCTACCGCGGCAAAGTCGATACCGTCTTGCAACTCGGGGATATTAAAGGCGTAACGTGCCACACCCGAGTTGACGTCGGTACCCACCATGCCGAGCAGCAGACCCAGCAGAATCATGTAGACGGCCTTGAGGAGCGAGCCGGATCCCAGAATGACCGCGCCGATCAGCCCCAACACCATGAGCGAGAAGTACTCGGCCGGGCCGAACTTGAACGCAACCTCGGCCAGAGGAGGTGCGAAGCCGGCGATCAGCAGCGTGGCGACACAGCCGGCGAAGAAGGAGCCCAGAGCAGCGATAGCCAAGGCTGCACCGGCACGGCCATTTTTAGCCATTTGGTGGCCGTCAAGCACCGTGACAACCGCTGATATCTCTCCGGGTAAGTTGACCAGAATGGCAGTCGTTGAACCCCCGTATTGGGATCCATAGTAGATCCCCGCCAGCATAATCAGGCCTGCAATGGGAGGCAGAACGTAGGTAATGGGCAACAGCATCGCGATAGTGGCGAGCGGCCCGATGCCCGGCAAGACGCCGATAATAGTGCCCAGGAAGGCACCTAGGAAAGCATAGGCCAGGTTCTCGGGGCTAACCGCCACCGAGAGACCCAGCATAATGTTCTCAAAGAGTTCCACGAACGGCTCCTTAGTGACCGATGAACCAGGGGTAGAGCGGGAAGATCAGGCCCAGCCCTTTCACGAACGCCACGTGCGAGAAAATGATGAGGAATATGGCGGTGCCGAGGGCGACCTTCCAGTTGAAGTCGTGACTGGCCAGGCTAGAGCCAAAGATCAAGATGAACAGCGACACGTAGAGCCCAAGTGGCCGCAAGAGCAGGCCAAATAGCAAGACGGCGCCCAATACGAGAATGATGCTCTTCCAGTCAAAGCGCTCGACTTCGGACTTTTCTGCCCGATGCGAGAGAGCGCCTAATGAGAGCGCCGCGCCCAGGATGGCCATGATGATGCCGAGCCAGAAGGGGAAATAGCCAGGACCCATGCGAGCGGCGGTTCCCATCTGGTAGTCGGTCGCGAACCATGAAAACAACAGGCCCACGATGATGAACATCACCCCCGACCAGAAGTTCTGCTGACCTTGTATTCGCATGATGCGTGATACTCCTATTTAGTGATGAATTCCCTGCCCCGTGGGGCCACGGTTACGCGGAGGCGCCGGTCGAATTGCGCCAACTCGGGAAGTGCGCAATGGTAGATGATCTGACGAACTCTGAAAACTAAATACAAAGCATTACTGCTGGGGTTTTCCCCGATTTTGAAAGAAGAATGAAAGGTTTGGTGCCAGACAGTGCTTATGTAACGAAAGAAATTTGAAAGGTTGATGAATTGCGGTTTGCTTCATGGACCGTAAAAGATCACATTAAATGCATACCTCGCAGCGCATGTTGGGATGTTGTCAGGATGCGCGTCGAGGCTTTCTTTCACCCAATCGAGGTGACGCTGCCGCGGGCATTCCTTGCTATAAGAAGGGATAAGAGCCAGTGCGGCGCATTTGGACCTCGTAGGGGCGCGCTTTATTGGCGTCAGGCAGAGCAAGCGCCTACTATCAGCACTGAACGGTCGGCCCATCCGACGATCGACGACGTTCGAAGAACTTTGCCAGCGACGTGCGGCGCACCATGCCTTGTGAGAGAAGCAGGTGAAGCTGTGGCAGGTCTGCGCAGGTCGTACGTCATACGTGATATGCAATTGCCGCCACGATGAGCGGTGCGATCCGCGTGCGTTAATATCAGGTGTGCGCAACGCTTTGCTTGGCGTTTCGCGCAAGTTTCAACCTGCGGGTATAGTCCGCATTTCCTGTAGCGCTTGCACAATCAACTCTTTCCCAATGCGCCGATGCAGTTTGTCGCCCGCATCACGCGCGATTGGTTTACGATTACGCCATGCTTGAAGACTTGGATCACCTGGCAACGCGCCTGAAGGATTTGGTGCAGTTCACCGATTCACTGCGCGCACAAAATAACGCGTTAGCCCAGAAACTTGCCCTTACCGAGGCCGAGAACCAGCGTCTGCGCGCAATGCTCGAGGCTGCGCGCGATCGTGTCGATGATGTGCTTGCGCGCATACCCGACCCTGACGCGGTAGGTGCTGAAACTGATCAATCGGAGTCGAGTGCGAATGGAACGGCTTGATGTAACTATCCTCGACCGCACCTATAGTCTTGCATGCGCGCCGGAGGAAAAGGATGCAGTTCTGGCCGCGGCAGAACATGTCGACCGCACCATGGAAAAGGTGCGTGATAGTGTCAAGGCGGGCACCAGTCCGGAGCGCATCGCTATCCTGGCCGCATTGCAACTTGCTGTCGAATTGCTGCGCACGCCTGTGAGTGCCGGTAACGAAGGTTCATTTGCGCTGGGGGATTACAAGCGTAAAATTGAGGACATGCAGCGGTTGGTAGACGAGGCCTTGGCTAAAGCGTAAAGGTCTTCGTAGCCGTTACGCTTCGCAAGCAAATGGTAGGCGTGTTGTCGCCTTTTAGGGCTTTTTCAATTCGCATGCTATTCCTCCTTTAACGCGCAATGTGCCGCGCGTAGCGAGATAGCGCCATGGCAGGGCTTGCTCTTTGCTGTAGGTCACTCACGCAAGGTGTAAGCCCAGGAGCAAAGGTTTCCCGGCGCGGCTCTTGTGCTTTAAGCGTTTCAGGCAGGCATCTTTTAGTGCGACCGTCTTGAAATCACCCGTTTCCCACGCATTCACAGGCTGGTCTCGCCGGGCGATCGGTGCAAACGCTCGGCCGTGTGCAGCAAAGAGCCGTGAGAACACGTAGTAAAATAGCGTTATATAGATGCGGTCGCCTGCCGCACCTTGCACATCACTTGCAAGGCCGATTGGTGCTTACAGTGATGCCTGAACCAGTAATATATTTTCTGTTGCGTTTTAGTGGGCACCCGTGCCGGCAGCGAATTCGAAAAGCGGTACAATATAAGTGTGAAGTTAAAGCAGCGAAGTCAGACGAACGCAGGTCTGCGTTTTGCTCGCTACATTTAATTTAGCGCGTCAGTTTTAGGTAGTTGTTAAAGAATTAAGGTTTTCCCTGCGGTGTTCGTGACTGGCCATATATCCTGTTCCAATACTACGGCATAGGTCGCGGAAATCTTCGCGTGGGAGCGATTGCCTGCCCTGCAGGTGAACCCGAAGCGCGAATGCCTGCGACCACTTGAACCTTGGGGTTCAGGATGCCGGCCACACGGCACAGGCGGGGAAATTTATTTACGGCCCGGCAAGCGACTCAGCTGCCGGGCCGTTTCTATTTTTGCTGACGCCTTTTCGTGTCGTCGGGACGTGTGCAGAGATACAGCAGCCCGCGATGAAGATCGCGCCCTCTACGGGTGGCTGTCGTGTTGTTCCTGCGAAATGTGATCGTCATCCCGGCGTTTCGCGATCGCCGGTTCCCATCGGCTCCGAGGGGCAGAGTCCGGATGGGATGAATCCGCCAGAGGGACTTCTTGCTCGATCAATAATCTAAGCGTTTGAATCAGTGCGTCTGCATGTCCGGCCGGCAGCGGGGCGAGCACGCTGGCCTGATGCGCCATCGCTTGCTGACACAAATTAGCCACGAGCTCCTGCCCTTTTTGCGTAATGCGCACGCGGGTCTGACGGCGGTCGGCTTGTCGTCGACAACGTTCCACCAGTCCGTCGACCTCCATGCGATGGACAATCTTGCTTAGTGTCGGTTGCTTAATAATTGCCAGGTAGGCGAGTTTGCCGATGGTCTCTCCCTCCGTACCCATTAAGCTCGCCAGCACGCGCCATTCGGGTACGGACAAACCATTGGCCTTGACGCGTTCGTGGAATTCTTGCGATATGCGATGGCTAGCCTGCGCCAGAAGGTAAGCCAGATAGTTATCGACGAACCGAGGTTCGGCTTCGGCTTGGCCGCCCTCTGCAGGGCGCGCTGAGGACGATTTACGCCTTCCTGCGAGGCGCCGTTCGTGTGTGGCCAATACAAAACCTCCTGCAAACGATGTGACCGTTTCATCTTGACGACTTAAGCCGGGCTTGCCTGACAAGCCAACGGAGGGGTGCCGCTGTAAGCAGAGCAAAACCTCGCAACAAGGTTCGTGGGCAGATACTCGTAAACCCGTATATGCAGCCCAGATTCGCGCGTGCTAATTTTTCCCCATATATGAATTTTCATATTTTTACGACTAAAGGATTATCTGTGCAAGCGGTTCGTAACAGGCGACGCACTACACGTCAGCGTGCGAATTAGTACAACGCTGTATCTGCATGCCAGATGGCGGCAGTTGAGTCCGTGCGGGGTGGGTGCGCAGCCACCTCGGCAAGCCAGGTAGGAGCCGGGGTTCAGGTTCAGGCGTCCGACACTTTTCCGACGTTAACCGCTTGCGTAAGTTTGTTAGAACATAAAACCTGCTGGAGGAGATTTCCCGAGCGTCTTCGGTCTATTCAACTGTTGGGCTGGTGTGTCAGCGGCCTTTACGCAAGCTAAACCAAGGAACAGACAGCGAACAGCGCAAAGGCTGGGCGCAGAGAGCGGTAGCCGTAGCGCTTTATCGGCGATTGCCTAACTGTCGCGTCCGCGGGGCGAAGTGGGTCGCTAATACCGACTTCTATTCGTCAAGCTACACAGGTGCACAGCTGTAAAGCGGTACTGCCGTTATGAACGATGAAGCGTCTTTGGGTGAAAGATTCTTTAACCAGGTTGATGAAAATTTTGTGTTAATCGATACATAACATTGAGGTTGCGCTGGGCTATCCCCGAAGTCGGCGCAGAAATGAAACGCTCAGGAGGCTGCCATGAGCAACACGGGAAAATACCGTAACAATCCCGATGCCATCCGCGCG
>CAZMVM010000180.1:0-6591 GCA_964569785.1 uncultured Pigmentiphaga sp.
CTTGCGGGCGCTTTTATAAATCCAGCTAAAGAGGTCTGCCGTTGGCACAAGCAACTAAGACTCCAGCGGTGCCGCCCTACTCGGTGGGCGTTGTTGCACCGCAGTATCTCCACTTCGATGAGCCCTTGAAACTTGCCAGCGGCGCCACCCTGCAAGAATATACCCTGGCCATTGAAACCTACGGCGAGCTTAACGCCAGCCGCAGCAATGCGGTATTGATTTGCCATGCATTGAATGCATCCCATCATGTTGCGGGCATTTATGCCGACGATCCAAAGAACGTGGGCTGGTGGGATAACATGGTCGGTCCGGGCAAACCGGTTGATACCAATCAGTTCTTCGTCATCGGCATCAATAATTTGGGCTCGTGTTTTGGATCTACGGGTCCGGCCAGCATCAATCCGGCCACGGGTAAGCCGTGGGGTGCAGACTTCCCGGTTCTCACAGTCGAAGATTGGGTGCGTGCCCAGGCGCGGGTGGCTGATCGTTTAGGCATCGATCGCTTTGCTGCCGTGATGGGCGGGTCACTGGGCGGTATGCAGGCGCTGAGCTGGGCTATTACCTACCCCGATCGCGTCGCCAATTGTGTGGTCATTGCCAGCACGCCGCGCTTGTCGGCGCAGAATATCGCCTTCAATGAGGTCGCGCGTAGGGCAATTATTACCGACCCCGACTTTCATGGTGGCCATTACTACGCCCATGGCACGGTACCGCGGAATGGGCTGGCGGTCGCGCGCATGGTAGGTCACATCACGTATTTGTCCGGCGACAGTATGGCGGCTAAGTTTGGTCGAGCCCTGCGTGCAGCCCGGATCAACGGCAACAATGACTACCAGTACGGCTACGACGTTGAATTCGAGGTCGAGTCATATTTGCGTTATCAAGGGGAAAAGTTCGCGCGTTATTTCGACGCCAACACGTATTTGCTTTTGACGCGTGCACTCGACTATTTCGATCCCGCCAAAGACCATGGCGGCGATCTGGCAAAAGCCCTGGCGCATGTAAAGGCTAACTTCCTGCTCGCGTCTTTCACGACTGATTGGCGTTTTCCGCCCGAGAATTCGCGGGAGATTGTGCGTGCTTTACTGCGGAACCGTGTACCGGTGACCTACGCCGAAATCGACGCGCCCCATGGGCACGACGCGTTCCTGTTAGATGATGTCCAGTATCACGCGGTGGTCCGTGCGTATTACGAGCAAATCGCCGCGACGTTCGAGGGAGATGTCTGATGACGGCAACTGACACGCTATTCAAGTCTGAAGCGGTCATCGACGCCGCCTTGGCATCCGACCCAGCTGGCACCCGTACATTGCGACCGCAAACACCTGAGAATATTCCTGCGGATCGTCCCGACTTAATGCGTATCGCCAGCTGGATCACGCCGGGCAGCCGAGTCCTGGATCTCGGCTGCGGTAATGGCGCCTTGTTGGCGTATTTGGCAAAGAAGTTTCAGGTGGATGGCGTTGGCGTCGAAATTGACGACGGCTGTGTCGTTGCATGTATTCAGCGCGGTGTACGGGTAGTCCAGCAGAACCTTGAAGAAGGATTGGCACTCTTCGAAGACCAGCAGTTCGATACCGTTGTGCTGTCGCAAACTCTGCAGTCCATGCGGCATACCGAGCACATTTTGTGTGAAATGGCTCGCGTCGGGCGTGAGGGCATCGTGTCGTTTCCCAACTTCGGGTATTGGCCGCATGGTTTGTCGATTCTGCGCGGTCGCATGCCCGTCGGGCGCCACCTGCCTTACGAGTGGTACAACACGCCCAATATCCATCTGTGCACCTTACAAGACTTCGAACGCTTGGCCGCGAAACTGGGCTTGCCCATTCTGGAGCGGGCGACGTTTAAGGACGCGTCAGAAGTGCGCGTATTGCCGCAGTGGCGAAGTACCTTGGCTGTGTACCGCTTTGCATCGCCTCGGTCGGCACGCTAGCCATTACTCTTCTGGTGTGCCCCAAACGGCCCCTTGATGTTCTTGAGGGCTTCTGGGCGGTTAGTCGGTAACGCTTATGTTTATATAGACGAGCTGCGCGGCCTCGGGGCCGGCGCGAGTCGCCGACCCCGAGGATCTCATGGTCTAAAGGCTACGAAGTTGCTTTCTTCGCGGCCTTTTTAGTTGCTTTCTTGGCCGCTTTTTTGGCAGTCGACTTGGTCGGCGCCGTCTTCGTGGTTGCAGCCTTCTTGGCTGTCACTTTCTTGACCGCTGCTTTCTTCACAGCCGCCTTCTTCACGGTTGCCTTCTTGGCGACCGCTTTTTTGGCCGCGGTTGCAGACTTGCTCGTTGCGGCTTTTGTTGCTGCTTTTTTGGCCGCGGCCTTTTTCACAGCAGCTTTCTTAGCGGCTGCTTGCTCCGTTGCCGCTTTCTTCACGGCTGCCTTCTTTGCAGCCGCTTTCTTGACTGCGGCCTTTTTGGCCGCTGTTTCCGTTTTGCTCGCAGCCGCCTTGGTTGCGGCTTTTTTTACGGCGCTTGTTTTCACTGCGGTCTTGGCAGAAGCCTTCTTGGCGGAGGCCTTCTTTGCCGCTGTCTTCTTGCTAGCCGGGGTGGCAGCCGTTTTCGCTACCGCGGTTTTTTTGACCGCTGCTTTCTTCACAGCCGCTTTCTTTGCAGCTGTTTTTGTCACCGATTTCTTAGCTGCGGTTTTTGTCGCAGCCGTCGTTGGTGATCCAGCCTCTGACCCCGCATCATCCTGAGCTTGTGCGGCTGCCGTTTTTTTTGCAACCGTCTTCTTCGCAGCTACTTTCTTTGTCGCTGCGGTTTTGGTGGCCGTCGTTTTGCTTGCGGCTTTCTTGGCGGCCACCGTTTTTGTTGCGGTGGATTTCTTGGCCACCGCTTTTTTCGCGCTAGCCTTTTTCGCAGGGGCCTCGGCCGTATCTACGGCTTTCTTTGCTGTCGCCTTCTTTGCAGCTGTTTTTTTCGTGGCTGCTTTCTTCGCCGGGTTTTCCGCGGCGTCTACGTCGGCCTCAACCTTTTTGGTGGAGGCCTTCTTCGTTGCCGCCTTTTTTGCAGCCGTCTTTTTCGTCGCTACTTTAGTGGCGGCCGGCACTTCTTTGAGCGCTACTGGTGTGCTTTCATCAACAGGGTCTTGCTGACTCGATACCTCTTTTGTGGCGCTTTTCTTGGTTACCGCCTTCTTAGCGGCAGCTTTCTTAGCGGCGGCCTTCTTGGTTGCCTTATTTGCAGCCGTCTTCTTCATAGCGCTTTTCTGGGCACTCTCATTGGAAGGTGCGGCTGATGGCGTCGTTTCGGTCGCGGGTTGACTGTGCGCCAACGAAGAGCTGGTTAAATGTTCCGTCAAAACAGCTTCGTCGTTGTCGGCGGATGTTGCGGTTGTTGCATTCGCGTCGGTCGCCGTTGCTGCTTTCGTCGATGATTTGCGCGACGATTTCTTGCTTGAACGCGGCTTTTTATCGGCACCATCGCTGGCAACTTCTGTGCGCTGCTCATCTGTTGTTGCATCGCCTGCAGCCGGGGCATCGATATCGGCGTCAGGAGTGGCGACGGAAGACGGACCTGTAATTTCAGTGCTTACTTCATCCGACTCCTGACCGTTCGAGTCAGCTGCTGGGTGCGCGCCGTCGGCAGGGTCGCTTGAGTCCGCGTTGGTATCTGCGCGGACATCGGCGTCCTGCGCATCGACAGCATGTGTTCCAGCAACGGTGCTCGCGTCGCCCTCTACCTCTACACCATCTTCAACCTGTGATGCGGTGACCGCATCTTCTTTTGATCCATCGTCTGCGTCGGATGGCTTAGACGAGGGCAGGGGCGACGTCGACGGTTCGACGTCGTCCTGGTTGCGCACCGACGTCTCGTGATCGGCGATGGCTGCTTGACTGCTGTCCGTCGCACTCGCTTGCGCATGCGTTGCGACCTCGGAGCCTGAGGTAGTAACGCCGGAGTCCTGTACTTCGGTTGCCGGGGTAGACGGGGTATCGCTCTGCTGTTGGGCAGAAGTTCCGTCAAACTCAACATCGGCTGAATCCACGGGTACCGCTTCGTCCCCGGTGTGTTCGGTTTCCTTGGATGCGAGGCTACGGTTTGCGCGCTTCTTGGTGGGCGCGGACTTACGCTTGAGCGCCAGCATGGTGCCTCGGCATGTGGGCGCCCCGCATCTGCACGCATATTGTGCCTTGACTTTGGCAGTTATGCGTTCGTCAATGACCAGGCTGTAGTCATAGAACAGCTCTTCACCTTTTTCGATATCACGTAGGGCGATAATGAAGACCCGATGATCTTCGGTTTCTTCGGTTTCGCAGTTCGGTTCGCACGAGTGATTGATCCACTTCGCGTCATTTCCGCCCACGCCCCCGTCGATGACAGTGTCGTTGCTTAACGCGAAGAAAAACGTGTGGAAGGGATCGTCGGGATTGGCAGGATGCCGACGGTCGGCTTCGTCCGATGAAATGATCTCACCAACGTACTCGAATATCTTGGTGCCGGCCGGAATTTTGCGCGCGGCGAATACGCCCTTGCCATGAATGGGCGACTCCCGCACGACATGCCAGGGTTTGCTGCTGTTAGTTGAGCTCATGAGCACTAGCTTGAAACGGAATCAACGCGCGGATTGTCTCACGCATGAGCTTTCTATGTGGCTTTGGGTACGGTTCAAGCCGGTATAGGTCATGATGTTGTGTAGTCCGCGCGGCGTAATCACAGAAGACAATGCACTTTATACAGAAAATACAGTGCAAAACGAAAAGTGCATTGCATATGCAGCGGGTAGAGTAACCCCCATCTGCATATCGTGTAAGTCACATTTTAAGAAAATGAGCAGGACATGTGCCGACTTCGCTTGAAAGCGTGTTGTTCAGCAGCCAGCAGCACGGTTGAACGGTGAGGCATTGCCAAGCAGGTTAGGAGCCACGGCGACGATCGCCTATGTGCGCAAAATGATCGATGGTGCAGCCCGCACAGTCGGAACGGCCTTCATTGGTGGCAATGAAGGGTGTCATTTGCTCGTCGGTTGAAGCAGCATTGAAAGCGGCCGGTGTGGGAACCGGCCGCGAAAGAGAAGAGCGTGGATAGGGTGTTAGCTGAACCGCTTCACAAACCCGGGAGCGTGTTGTGCAAAGTTCGGTTGCAGCCAGGCGTGGGATTAGCTCGCGTGAGACGAGTTAGTCAATGCGAAGGTCGGAGGCGTCGACAACAGCTTTTAGGCGAGCGCTTTCACGTTGAATATAGGCCTTGAAATCCTCCGGGGAAGAAGTCGATACCGTTATTCCTTCCGCTTTAAAGCGTTCGACGATGTCGGGCGAGTTGGCAGCTTCAACGAACATGGCGTTAAGCGCTTCAACGACGTCAGCCGGGGTGCCGGCTGGCGCAACTAGACCAAACCAAGCGTCCAGTTCGACCCCAGGGATGCCAGCTTCTCTGATGGTGGGAATCTCGGGCGCTACGGGAGACCGCTCTGCCGATGCAATGGCAAGAAACTTGACGCGTCCGTCATCAGCGTGTTGTTTCAGCGACGCATATGTGCTGAAGACGAGGTCGAGCCGTCCCGCGACCACATCGATGTTCATCGGTCCGCCGCCGCCAGTATAGGGAACGTGTACCAGTTGGGCGCCCGTTTCCTGTTCGAGCATCGCGCCTAACAAATGGCCGGGTGAGCCGATGCCTTGTGAACCCAAGGTCAGGCCTTCGGGGGTCGACGCAGCGAGTTCCACTAACTCATTCACGTTGTTCACGGGCAGACGCGCCGGCACGATGAGAAAGTTGGGGAAGCTAAACAACGGAGTGATTGGTTCGAAGTCGCGTTCGGGATCGTAGGCAACATTCTGGATGGCGGGCAGGATGGCATGAGTTGCCGTATTGGCCGCGAACAACGTGTGTCCATCGGCAGCGGCTTTGCGCGCAGCCAGAGCACCGATTGCGCCGCCACCGCCGGGGCGATTTTCAATGACGAATGTTGGGCCCCCGTTTTCTGTCACGCGTTGCGCAATCGCACGTGTCAGAACATCGGAGTTAGCGCCTGCTGCAAAAGGGATGACGATGCGCACAGGACGATCAGAAAGAGCCCACGCGGTGGCAGAGACGGTGCACGCTGCTGCAAATGCAGCAATGCGTACGAGGGCATTTCGGCGATTCATGCGAGTCCTCAAAGAACTGGAAGGGTGGGGGATGTCTCGCGACAGCGCCCCATTACGTGGAAAGAGTCGAGCGAGCAGCGTGCTATCGATACCAGGCCCGGTCATCGACGGAGGAGCACCCATGCCTGGCAGCTACGTCGGCCTAGAGGTCGTCCCCCAGAATATCGGTTAGCGGACCTTGCGGAATGCCGTACTTCGTCCACTGCGTTTCGCGTGCAAACTCGCGGATGTCCTTGGGGAAGTGGCGTCCTGGGCTCCAAGTGGGGTACTTGTGACGGAGTCCGGCATCGACTGCAAGGTCGGCTCCGGTCATGCATGCAGATTCGTCAGAAGCGAGAAACACGGTGGCCCATGCCAGGTCGGAGGCGCGCGGAAAACGACGTAGCGGCAATTGATCCAGGTACTCCTGGCGCGAATAGAAACCGGTGCGGGTGGGCGGCGTCCAGTTCGGATCCGACATTTCATCCCGCATGGTCGTCCAGAGTTGGTGCTCCATGGAGCACGGCG
>CAZMVM010000181.1:0-5165 GCA_964569785.1 uncultured Pigmentiphaga sp.
TCGCCACCACCGCCCCGCGGCGGCCCTTGAGCATTTCCTCGGCCACCCGCTGCAGCTGGATATCGATGGACAGGCGAAGATCGCGCCCTGCAACCGGGTCGGTGCGGTGCAACACCCGAACTGGGCGACCGCGTGCGGTAACCTCCACGGCCTGCGCGCCTGCAATCCCGTGCAAGATGTCTTCGTACGACTTTTCGACCCCCTGCTTGCCGATGTGCTGAGTTCCGCGATAGTTGGCCAGCTTACCTTCCGCTTCTAGCCGTTCGACATCATGGGCGGAGATGCGGTTGATATACCCAATAACGTGAGCTGCTACCTCGCCTTGCGGATATTCACGCGTCCAACGGGAACGCAACTCGACGCCTGGAAACCGGAAACGCTGCGCGGCGAACGCGGCGGCTTCCATTTCGCTCAGATTGGTTCTTAATGGCACGCTTTGGAAGCGGCTGGACTCTTTGCGCAGGCGCGCAAACCGACGCAAATCAACGTCGCTAACGGGAATGACCTCCGCGATGGCCTCCAGCGTGGCCTCGAGATCGGGCACCTCGTGCGGCGTGATCTCGAGCGTCCAGGTCGACACGTTACGTGCCAACGGAATGCCGTTGCGATCGAAAATCTCACCGCGGCGCGGAGGAATCGCTTGTACGGAAATGCGATTGTTTTCGGCGCGTATGACATACGTGCCGTATTGCACGACCTGCAACCACCAGAACCGAGTGATCAGAAGCGCAAATGCAAGCAACGCAAACGCCCCGGCGAGCAAAATTCGTAGCCGAAACTGGCGCGCTTGTTGTTTGATTCGCGATAAATCGACCATAGCGGTGCTACTCAAGCCGGATCAGCTCGCGCCGTTATTCGCTGAGGCAACTGCAAAAGCCATGCCATCACTGGCCAACACATGGCGCACGCCAGCGCATCGGCTGCCCACCACCAACCCGGCCAGGCCGCTACCAGCCAGCTACGTACCAGCACCATCACGGCAAAGGCCAGGACGAACACGGGGAAGACGTGCAGGGTTTGACCGATGAGGCCAAAGCGCAGGATGCGCTGCCGCAGGACCATCACCCAATAAAGCATAAGAATATAGGCCAGCGCATGCTCGCCCAACAAGGCGGCGTCATGTACATCCAGCAACAGCCCGGCAACCAGTGCGATGACCATGCTGCCACGGTACGGACGGTGCAATGCCCAGTATACGAGGCACATGGCGAAAAAATCTGGAATGCCAGGAAGCCGGGCATAGGGCAGCAAATTCAATAACCAGGCCACAAACAAGGTAAGTGCCACATACCAACCACTGACCTCGTCCGGTAACCGCTCCGGGGTCATCGTATGGTGGGGGGGACGAAAGCCTGAACTAGCTTGCATACCGATAGCCTAACTCGTTGCGGCCTCTACGACCCGTCATCTTGAAGTTGTTTCGCGGTACCCGTATTAGCGGTTTCCAAGGAGGGATCGACAAAATCAGGATCGAGTTTCTCGCGATCGATTCCTTCCATGAGCAACACAAGAAAATGGCGGTAGTGGTCGGGGCCGGCCAAAGGTTGCGCCACGATCCGCGCATATCCGCTGACGGGGTCAGGGCGAACGAGTTCGACCTCGGCCACGGGCACGCCCGCCGGAAACCATCCACCCAAGCCGCTGGTTACTAACACGTCACCTTCCACCACGTCGGCATCGATGGGCACGTAGCGCAACTCCAGCTTTCCCGGCTGTGCATCGGCAAAGGCTAACGCCCGCAGCCCGTTGCGCAGCACCTGCACCGGGACGGACACGACCGGGTCGGTGAGCAAGGCCACCTCTGCAGTCACTGGCCCGGCACGTACCACCTGACCCACGAGCCCATTCTCGTCAATCACCGGCATGCCTGCTCCGACCCCTGCGTTCCGACCTTTATTGATGATCAGACGCTGGTTGACCTGAGTGCGGGATTCGTACAAGAGCTCGACCAGTACCGTGGGCGGACCTTCCCCCTCCTCCACGACACCCAATAGGCGCCGCAGCTGGCTGTTCTCCTCGGCTAGGCGTGAGGCATAAGTAACCAGCTGGGCCAACTCGATGCGCTGCCGTTGTAATGCTTCAGACTCTGCGCGGATGCGCGCCGCCGTGTCCAGCCACCCCGTAAACTGCCGGGCCGCGTCGCGCGGCAGCATCATGACGTACTGAAACGGGTACAACGTTGCCGAAAGGTAATAACGCGCTACTTCAAGCACGTGCCAGCGTGCATCGGCCACCATCAGGGTGATGCACACGGCGAGAAACCCGAACAGTTTGGCCCAGCCCGGCGGGCCTTGCCTGAAGAGCGACGGCGCGCTTCCGAGCATCTGGCACCATTAGTGGTCAGTCGTAAATGAAAACGGCGCCCAGCTTATCCATGTGCTCGAGAGCCTCCCCGCAGCCACGCACCACGCAGGTCAGGGGATCTTCGGCTACGACCACAGGCAGGCCGGTCTCTTCTTGCAGTAAGCGGTCGAGATCGCGCAATAACGCGCCACCGCCGGTGAGCACAATGCCTTTTTCAGAGACATCGGCGCCCAGCTCGGGGGGCGCTTGCTCCAGGGCGATCTTGACCGCGGAGACGATCTGGTTAAGCGGGTCGGTGAGTGCTTCGAGCACCTCGTTGGACGACACCGAAAAAGTGCGGGGGATACCCTCGGACAGGTTGCGCCCCTTGACTTCCATTTCACGGATTTCCGAGCCCGGAAACGCCGAGCCGATTTCTTTTTTGATCAATTCCGCCGTGGGATCGCCAATGAGCATGCCGAAGTTGCGGCGAATGTAGTTAATGATGGCCTCATCGAACTTATCGCCTCCCACGCGGACAGATCCTTTATAGACCATGCCGCCAAGGGAAATAATGGCGACTTCTGTCGTGCCACCACCAATATCAACCACCATGGATCCGCTGGGCTCAGACACCGCCAGGCCGGCGCCAATGGCTGCGGCCATGGGCTCTTCGATAAGGTAGACCTGGCTAGCACCAGCGCCCATGGCCGACTCGCGAATTGCGCGTCGCTCCACTTGAGTAGATCCGCAAGGAACGCACACAATAATGCGTGGGCTCGGGGCCAGCAAGTTCTTGGGATGAACCATGCGGATGAACTGCTTGAGCATTTGCTCGGTAACCGTGAAGTCGGCAATGACCCCGTCTTTCATGGGGCGAATCGCTTCAATGTTACCGGGCACTCTGCCAAGCATCATTTTGGCCTGATGACCTACCGCCTGGATGCTTTGTTTACCGTTGGGCCCGCCTTCGTGGCGGATGGCGACGACCGATGGCTCATCAAGCACAATGCCCTTGCCGCGGACGTAGATAAGAGTATTCGCGGTGCCAAGGTCGATAGCCAGGTCGCTGGAAAAGTAACTGCGCAGGAATCCGAACATGGGGACTTATTTAATAGGAGAGGCGCCAGGCGGAAGACAGCTGCGGCAATAATACATGGCAAACCCGTCGCATAATAGTGGAAGGAACGGGCCCGGAAAAAGGGTAATCAATAATTCAGCGGGGAACCGCCGGCCGCTGTAAGCCACGGTGAACCACGGCAACCGGGGCTTGCCAACATTGCCGCCCCACCAATCGCGACACAGCAGCAAATGCAAGAAACCACTCGCAAATGCCCAAATTGGTGCGCGAAAAGGGCTAAATAACAAACGTACCCGGTAAACAGGAAATGATAACTTATAATCGACTGGCAGGAACGCCCTGGGACACCCATCGCATTCTTCATCCGCATCCCCGCCGTTGCGTGTGCGCCTCATCTTTAGGATTGCACTTTCGCTGCGGCGTCCGGCAGGAATCCACATGACCCTTAACGAAAACGATGTCATCCGCATGGCGGCACTGGCCCGTATCGAATTGCCCTCCGAGCAACAGCAGTCAGTGCTGGCCGAACTGAACAAGATCTTCAGCCTGATCCAGAAGCTGCAATCGGTACCTACCGAGGGCGTCGAGCCGCTGGCGCACCCGTTGTCGGTAATTGATGATATCCAGCTGCGACTACGCGACGACGTTGTCACCGAGCCGGCCAGCCAAGAACAGCGCGCCCAGCTCATGGCTAATGCACCAGCCGTTCACGAAGGCCTGTTCCTGGTGCCCAAGGTCATCGAATAACCCGTCGCGCGGCGCCCGGCTTGATCAGGTAAGTCCGGACGCTCGCGCTGTTGCGCCCAACATCGACCATGACTCTTCCCCTGCATAACGAATTCGAATCGATCGCCGAGCTGCGCGAGGCCGTCGCGCAAAAGCGAGTCTCGGCGCGCGAGGTGGCGCAAAGCGCACTCGCCGCGATTCGGGACAATTCCAGCCTTAACGCCTTCCTCCACGTCGACGACGAGCTTACCCTGGCTCGGGCCGACGCTATTGATGCGGCGATTGCTAAGAATGAAGCCGGGCCGCTCGCGGGCGTGCCCATTGCGCACAAAGACGTCTTCGTCACCCGAAACTGGCGCACGACTGCCGGCAGTAAGATGCTGGCCGATTACATCAGCCCATTTGATGCGGCCGTCGTCGAATACCTGGATGCCGCTGGCGCAGTCTCGCTGGGCAAACTCAATTGCGACGAGTTCGCGATGGGCTCATCCAACGAAAACTCGGCCTTTGGTCCGGTGCTCAACCCATGGGACAGACAAGCAGTGCCAGGCGGCTCCTCCGGGGGATCCGCTGCCGCGGTTGCTGCCGGGCTGGTCGCTGGCGCCACCGGAACCGATACCGGCGGCTCGATTCGTCAGCCCGCAGCCATGTGCGGCGTAAGCGGCATCAAGCCCACTTACGGCACGGTTTCCCGTTGGGGCATGATTGCCTATGGCTCCAGTCTCGATCAGGGCGGGCCGATCGCGCGCCACGCTCTCGATCTGCTCGAGCTACTCGATCCTATCAGCCGTTTCGACGAGCGCGATTCCACCAGCCTTCCCCAGTGCCGCGGACAAGCCAATCAGCCGGGAAGGGTGCGGGCAGATTTCAACGCGCTCGCTGCAGCCGTGAACAACGAAAGCAAGCCGCTCGCCGGCTTGCGCATCGGGGTGCCTAACGAATTCATGGGTGCAGGACTCGCGGACGACGTGGCTGCCGCGGTTGATGCAGCGCTGCAGCAATACGAGGCCTTGGGTGCGGTGCGGGTACCGGTCTCGCTGCCCGAGACCGACCTGTTCGCCGGAATCGAGGATCG
>CAZMVM010000181.1:5175-6590 GCA_964569785.1 uncultured Pigmentiphaga sp.
TACGCCATTGCGGCCTACTATGTCATCGCCACCGCCGAGGCCTCGAGCAATCTATCGCGCTTCGATGGGGTGCGTTACGGCCACCGCGCCACCACCTACGACGATATCGAAGACATGATGGCGCGTTCGCGGGCGGAAGGTTTCGGCGCCGAAGTACAACGTCGCATTCTCACCGGCGCCTACGTACTTTCGCAGGGTTACTACGATGCCTACTATCTGCAGGCCCAACGCGTACGCCGGCTGGTCTCCCAAGACTTTCAGCGTGCACTTTCCGAGGCATGTGACCTGATCATGGGGCCCGTCGCTCCCTCGGTCGCTGGCAACTTGGGGACGGTGGTCAATGATCCCGTCGCTATGTATCTTGCCGATGTCTACACGCTGGGCGCAAACCTGGCCGGCTTGCCCGCCATGTCGATTCCCTGCGGCTTCGGTAAGGGAGCAAACGAGCGTCGTCCCGTCGGACTGCAAATCATTGGCAACTATTTTGAGGAAGGCCGCCTGCTACACTTTGCACATTGCTATCAGCAGGCCACCGATTGGCACAAGCGTCGTCCGGAGCAAGCATGAACTGGGAAATCGTTATTGGACTGGAAACCCACGTGCAATTGTCGACGGTTTCCAAAATCTTCTCGGGCTCCAGCACCGCCTTCGGCGCACCGCCCAACACCCAGGCTAGCGCCGTCGACCTGGCCCTGCCCGGTACGCTACCCGTACTCAATCGCGGGGCAGTCGAGCGTGCCATTTTGTTTGGCCTGTCGGTTGGAGCCACCATCGCGCCACGATCCGTATTCGCGCGCAAGAATTATTTCTATCCTGATCTGCCCAAGAACTACCAGATCAGTCAATTCGAGATACCCGTGGTGCAAGGCGGCACGTTGAGTTTCCTCGTGGGTGATACGATGAAAACAGTACGCCTCACGCGTGCGCACCTCGAAGAAGATGCGGGCAAGTCTTTGCACGACGCCGCATTCATCGGTCCTAACGGCGAGCCCTCAAGTGGCATCGACCTGAACCGTGCCGGCACGCCCCTGCTCGAGATCGTTTCTGAGCCCGACATGCGGTCGGCCGAGGAAGCGGCTGCCTATGCGCGCGCCTTGCACACGCTGGTGGTTTGGCTGGGCATCTGCGATGGCAATATGCAGGAAGGATCCTTTCGGGTCGACGCCAACGTTTCCGTTCGGCCGCGCGGCCAGGCCGAATTCGGGACCCGCACCGAAATTAAGAACGTAAACTCGTTTCGCTTTCTTGAGCGCGCCATCCTGTATGAGGCGCAGCGACAAATCGAAGTGCTGGAAGATGGCGGTACCATCATTCAGGAAACCCGCCTCTACGATCCCGACAACGATGAAACCCGTAGCATGCGCACTAAAGAAGATGCGCACGACTACCGCTATTTCCCCGATCCCGACCTGCCG
>CAZMVM010000182.1:0-6573 GCA_964569785.1 uncultured Pigmentiphaga sp.
CACGCGGATTTTCAGTCCGCTGCTCTACCAACTGAGCTACCAGGCCGTGAGCACAACTATAACAAGTTAGGGAACTACCGTTTAACTGGAAACTACCGTTTAACTGGACTATCTAACTTGCTAGCGTTCGCTTGGGTTTCGGGCGATACACAGCGATGTGTGATCCCCGAAAAGGCGAAATAATACATCATTTTTGAGACACATCAAACTGGGACGTCAGTGTTGATGTGCGTTTGGGCGGCTGGTTGCTTATAATCTGGTCAACCATCCTTCCGCAACACACTCACTTTGTTCGGCTTCCTGCAAGGGAAGTCGTCCTCTGCAAGTGTCTGTCGACGTAATTACTTTCGGGCTCAATCATACCTCAGCGCCGCTCGCGGTGCGTGAGAAAGTCGCCATGCCGCTTGAGTTGGTCAAGCCGGCACTGGCCGCTTTGCGCTCGGCGTTCGGCGGCAGCGTGAAGGAGGCGGCCATTCTCTCTACCTGTAACCGCACCGAAGTGTACTGTGCGGCTAACCCGGAGGTGGCGCCCCAATTGCCCGATTGGATGGCCGAGTTTCACCGACTCGACCGCGACGAATTACGTCCGCATCTTTACCGCCACGCGTCTGACGCGGCTGTTCGCCATGCTTTCCGGGTTGCCAGTGGGCTCGACTCGATGGTGTTGGGCGAGCCACAGATCCTCGGCCAAATGAAAGACGCCGTGCGGGTGGCCGATGACGCCGGGTCGCTTGGCACCTTGCTGCACCAAATGTTTCAGCGCACGTTCTCGGTTGCCAAGGAGATTCGCTCTCAAACGGCCATCGGCGAGCAATCGGTGTCTATGGCGGCGGCAGCGGTGCGCCTGGCAAGCCGGGTGTTTGGCAAGCTCGATGAAACCAAGGTGCTGTTCATCGGTGCCGGCGAAATGATCGAGCTTTGCGCCACCCACTTTGCGGCGCAGAAACCTGAACGCATGACGGTGGCAAACCGTACGCTCGAGCGAGCGGCTAATTTGGCCAACCGGTTTTCGGCTAGCTCGATGAAGTTGGCCGAGCTGCCCGATCGCCTGGCGGATTACGACATCGTGGTCTCCTGTACGGCCAGCTCGCTGCCCATCCTCGGTTTGGGGATGGTCGAGCGGGCTACGCGCATGCGTCGGCATAAACCTATGGTGATGGTCGATCTCGCTGTTCCGCGTGACATCGAATCAGAAGTGGCCCGACTGGCCGACGTTTATCTGTACTCAATCGACGACTTAGGCCGGGTCGTGCAATCGGCAACGGATGCCCGCAAGGCGGCCGTAGTGCAAGCCGAAGCTATTATTGAAACGCGCGTGCGCAACTTCATGCATTGGCTGGATTCGCGTGAGGTGGTGCCTGTTATTCGCAATCTTCACGCTGCGGCGGCAGAAATGCGCGCGATCGAGCTCGAGCGGGCGCGTCGCGCCTTGGCTCGGGGTGACGACCCAGAAAAGGTGCTGGAACAGTTGGCTCAGGGGCTCACCCAGAAATACCTGCACGGGCCTCTGTCCGCGCTGAATAAGTCTGAAGGCGAGCAGCGCGAACAGCTGCTCGAGTGGTTGCCCCACCTGTATCCCATGCGTGAGCGTTAGCCGCGCTCGTCGTGTCCCGTTCAATGCTGCGGCGCATGCGTCGCTGCCCATCCCGGTCTAGGCCAGAATTTTCTTCTCACCACGCCATTGCTCATGATCAAACCTTCGATGCGTCAGCGGCTCGAGCAGCTGTCTAACCGCCTCCTGGAAGTCGACGCCCTGCTTGCCACACCTGAGGTGGGGAGTGACATAGAGACGTTTCGCAAGTTGTCGCGCGAGCGTTCCGAGCTGGTCGAGGTGGTGGAGACGTTTAACGAGTTTGTGCGCACCGAGCAAGACGTTGCGACAGCGCGTGAGTTGTTGGCAGATCCTGAAATGCGGGAGATGGCCGAGGAGGAGCTTGAGGCGGGTGAGCAGCGTCTGGAAGAGTTGGTAGAAAAGCTGCGCATCCTGTTATTGCCGCGCGATCCCGACGACGACCGTAACCTGATTCTGGAAATCCGTGCCGGTACCGGGGGCGATGAAAGTGCCTTGTTTGCGGGCGACTTACTGCGCATGTATCTGCGCTATGCAGAGCGCAAGGGGTGGCAGTCTGAAATCATGTCGCAAAGCCCGTCCGAACTCGGGGGTTATAAGGAAGTCATCGTGCGCTTGGTAGGTGACGGCGCTTACGGTCGGTTGAAGTTCGAGTCGGGCGGTCATCGCGTGCAGCGCGTGCCCGAAACCGAATCGCAGGGCCGTATTCACACCTCGGCTTGTACGGTCGCGGTGATGCCTGAGCCCGACGAAGTAGGGGATATCGAAATCAACCCCAACGATTTGCGCATCGATACCTTTAGGGCCAGTGGAGCGGGCGGACAGCACGTGAACCGTACGGATTCTGCAGTGCGCATTACGCATTTGCCCACCGGCATTGTCGTGGAATGTCAGGATGACCGGTCCCAGCACCGTAACCGCGAAAAGGCGATGCGAGTGTTGGCTGCGCGGTTGAAAGACCGTGAAATGCGCGAACGTCAGGCAGCCGAGGCAGCCCAGCGCAAAAGCCTGATCGGCTCGGGGGACCGTTCCGAGCGCATACGCACTTATAACTTTCCGCAGGGTCGAATCACCGATCACCGCATCAATCTGACCCTTTACAAGCTGAATCAGTTTCTGGATGGTGACCTGGACGAGCTGTCGGATGCCTTGATGGCAGAGCATCAAGCGGAGATGCTGGCAGCTCTCGGGGAAGAATAGACGTGCCGCTTAGGTCGGCGAAGGTCGTAGGGCCATGACGGCAACCGTGTCCGTGCGTGACCTTGTCGCACAAAGCCCTTTGCCCCGCAACGAAGTGCACATCTTGCTCGCGCATGTTCTGCAGGTGCGCCGCACCTGGCTGTTAGCACATGATCGCGAACCGCTGCCACCTGCCGCGATTGACGAGTTTCACGCCTTAGAGCGTCGCCGCCACCGGGGTGAACCGATTGCCTATTTGGTGGGGGAGCGCGAGTTCATGGGACATCCGTTCGTGGTGACTCCCGACGTGTTGATTCCCCGCCCGGAAACTGAGCTCTTGGTAGAAACCGGGCTCGAATATGTTCGGGATAAAGCGTCGCCCCGGGTACTCGACTTGGGGACGGGCAGTGGCGCAATCGCAATTTCATTGGCGCTTGCTCGGCCGGATGCCCAAGTGGTGGCTACGGACGTGAGCGAACCCGCCTTAGGAGTTGCGCGCGAGAACGCTCGGCGTTTGGGGGCCCAGGTGACGTTCTTGCAGGGGGACTGGTGGGAAGCCGTTGAGCCTCTTGCGGGAACGCGGTTCGACCTAATTGTGTCTAACCCTCCATACATTCCCGCGCGCGATGCGCATCTGAGCCAGGGTGATCTGCGCTTTGAGCCGATCGAAGCCCTGACCGAATCAGGTGATGGTTTGTCGGCAATTCGCGTCATCATCCAGGAAGCGCCTCACTGGATGCAAGCGGGAGCGGCGCTTTGGGTCGAGCATGGTTACGATCAGGCGCAAGCAGTGCGAACCCTGCTGGTTGAGGCGGGTTTTGCCGGCGTAAGTAGTCGCTCTGATCTGGCGGGGATAGAGCGCGCCACGGGCGGGTACCTATACCCTCTATAATGCAAGTAGATACTCTAGTACAACTGAGGTGGCCATGAGCACCGTTCAAGAATTTATTGCGCAAACTGTCAAGGAGAACCCTGTCGTACTCTTTATGAAGGGATCCGCGCAATTTCCGCAGTGCGGATTTTCTGGCAGGGCTGTGCAATTGTTGCGCGCCTGCGGTCTGAAGCAGCTCGTGACGGTAAACGTGCTGGAAGATGAAGAAGTGCGCCAAGGCATCAAGGAGTTTTCCAATTGGCCTACCATTCCCCAGCTGTACATCAAGGGTGAGTTCATTGGTGGCTCCGATATCATGGCCGAGATGCACGAATCCGGCGAGCTCAAGCAGCTGCTTGATGACGCTGGCGTAACTGGCTAACCGCGGCAGGTGGCACCGCGCCGATAGCGACGTGGCAAATCAGGCTGCATCGGAAACGCTACAAGTGGCACGGCCGCGTCGCTTGGTCGTGGGCATAACGGGTGCCACCGGCGCCATTTATGCATTGCGTCTGTTACAGACGCTGCGCGAGCATACGCAAGTCGAGACACATCTTATTGTGTCGGCGGCCGGCGTGCTGAATATCAAACACGAGCTCGACCTGGGCCGTCGTGACTTCTACGCGTTGGCCGATCACGTGTACAACATACGGGATGTCGGCGCCTCGCTTGCCAGTGGTGGCTTTGCTACCGACGGCATGATTATTCTTCCCTGTTCCATGCGCACACTTGCCGCGGTTGCGCACGGGCTGTCCGACAATCTTATTACACGCGCTGCTGACGTCGTTTTGAAGGAGCGACGTCGGCTTGTGCTTATGGTGCGCGAAACACCATTTAACCTGGCCCATCTGCGCAATATGACTGCCGTCACCGAGATGGGCGGCATTGTCTTTCCACCCCTTCCAGCGTTTTATCATCGACCACAATCTATTGAAGAAATGGTCGATCACACCGTTGCGCGCATGTTAAGTCTGCTAAACATCCAGGTGCCGGGGCCGGAGTGGCTGGGCATGGAGGCTTCCCAATAACACATCCCGCAATTGCGCGTGGGCGTCGTGCGCCCAGAAACCGACGTTCGAGCGCTTCTTAATACATTGAGCGCTGCCGGGTTCTCGCTGTCTCTCACGAAGAGCCCGGCAGTCACGTTTCCCTGCGTTCTGGCTGGCAGACGGGTCGGCCACGTCAGTCGATTTTGAGCCCCACTTTTTCGATGAGCTCGCCATATTGGGGAATTTCCGTGCGAATCAATTCCGCGTACGCGTCCCGCGGAATATCGACCGGCTCCATACCGAAGGCTTGCATTTTTTCTTTGATTTCGGGCGACTCAAGCGCCTGCGTAATCGCATCAGCCAAGATGTGGATCCGGTTCTCAGGCGTCCCGGCCGGGGCAACGAAACCGATGCGCGAGAGTGCAACAAAGTTTGGCGCGCCTCCATCCGCGATGGGTGGAACACCTGGCATCAAGGCTGACTTGGCGAGCGACCCTACGCCTAAGACTCGAATTTTCCCGGATTGAATGTGTGGGTTGATCGATGATAGCGCCACCAGCATGAGGTCGGTTCGACCTGCAACTAATGAAGGAACTGACTCGGCTACTCCCTTGAACGGCACGTGCATCATGTCGGTACCCGTGAGCAGCTTGAATTGTTCCATCCCCAAGTGGTGGGGTGAGCCATTGCCTGACGAGGCGTACGACAGTTTTCCAGGATTCGCCTGTGCATAGCTGACGAGTTCGGCGACCGAATTGACGGGCAGGTCGGCGCGCACCGCCATGAACAGCGGCGTCGTGACGGCCAGCTTGACTGGCTCGAAGTCGGCTAAAGGATCGTAGGGCAAGTTCGAGTAAAGGTTGGGGTTGATGGCCAAGTGCCCCGTGTCGGCAACGAGAACCGTGTATCCATCGGGTCTTTCTTTGGCTACTGCTTGTGCGGCAATAATGCCGTTTGCGCCCGGCCGGTTCTCGACGATGACGGGTTGCTTCAGTGATTCAGATACGTGCTGGCCGATCAAACGAGCGATCACATCTGGGCTGCCGCCAGTACCGTAGGGGATGATGAAGCGTATTGCCCGTGTGGGGTAGGCGTCAGAGGCGACAGCGGGCGCTAAAGAGCCCATTCCCAACAGGCCTGCGATGGTAAGGAGGGCGCTTAAAAACCCTCGTCGACCTGCCCCTATCACCGAGTGTGTGCTGGGAGACCGGATTTGCAAACAGGCTCCCTCGAGGTTCGGGCGAGCCGGCTCGTTAACCAGAGAATGTGGCGTTGGGGCTTGGATTGACTTCCCAGGTGCAGCATATCGGTGATGGCGCGCGGGGTTTCTGAAGTATTCCACAAGAATCGAGCCGAAGCCCTGCGTAGCCCGCCGGTTCGCGGTTCGTGTGACCACGCGGTGATGAGTTTTCATGCAGCGTCTCCTTTACAGTTTGGAGTCGTTGTTCGAATGCAGAAGAAGCCAGAACAGCCAACCTGTCCATAGCCTCTGCCAACAGTGACGTGCATAAACCTTACTTGCACTTCATCAACCTTGCAGTACATCTCGCGTCTAGGTGCAGATTCTGCACCTAGGGCGGGATTTTTTTGTGCTGGATCAAATCGTTTCCCGACAATGGGCTTCTCTGTTGACCAAGTACCGGGGAGATAATGACCAAACTTACTCTTTCGCTAGCTTGTGCCGCGTACGAGCACGTACGTGATGTAGCGTCGGGAGCTGTCCCCATAGAGGGCATCCAGCTGGTAACCACGCACGGCCCAATCGAGGAGTTGCTGTATCGCACCCATAACAATCGTGAGTGGCACATTTCCGAGTTAGGCATGGGCTCGTATACCTCTCAGTTGGCGCGTGGGGAGCGGCCTTATGTCGCCCTTCCTGTGTACACCTCTCGTGTGTTCCGGCACTCGTCCATTTACGTACGCAAAGATGCCGGCATTGAAAAACCGAGTGACCTCAACGGCAA
>CAZMVM010000183.1:0-6549 GCA_964569785.1 uncultured Pigmentiphaga sp.
ACCCTCGCATGCCGGAATCAAAATCCGGTGCCTTAACCAACTTGGCTACTCCCCAACAGATGGCTTAGACAGCCCAATCGTGTAGTGGGTGCCGATCAAGACCAGCGCAAACGCGAACCGACTTGATCGCTTCAGCCGCTACCGCAGAATCACGAATTGTAGCGGCGATTTCCAACTGAATGAAAGTGGCCTGTTGCCTACTAGCACATTCTATAAAAAAGCATGCGCCAGCACCACTCATGCGGACAGCACCAGCCTTTGCTTTTTCAGCTGCGCACTGTGCAAACTGCCTGGCAACTTCAACTTGATCGTAAAGCTCACAAACAACGGCTTGTAAGTCGTTACGACCAAAGCAACTATTGCCAAAACCTTCAATATCTGTGAAGTCCGTTATTGTGACAGGATCAGAATCTCTTGTCAAGTTAGGGGAGGAAAAAACTGTAGCCGTCGAGACTTCAACCCGAGGTTGCACAATGACGTACCAGCGCGGGGGCAGCTGAATGGCTTGCAACCGCTCGCCTATGCCTTCGCCAAAGGCGCTTTGTCCGAAGAGAAACACCGGTACGTCCGCCCCCAGGTTCAGCCCCAGCTCGATTAACTCGGCCCGTGACAAGCCCGTCTCCCACAACCGGTTAAGCGCCAATAATGTTGTCGCCGCGTCGCTGGACCCTCCGCCTAACCCCCCGCCGGTGGGGATGCGTTTGAATAATTCGATATCAACGCCGAAACGGCAGCCCGTCGCAGCTTGCAAGGCGCGAGCCGCCCGCACGGTAAGGCAATGATCGGAAGGCACCCCCGCCACCGCTGAGGTGCGGCAAATTTTGCCGTCGCGTCTGCGCGCGAAGTGCAGCGTGTCGCACAAGTCAACAAAGCGAAATACGGTCTGTAAGAGGTGATAGCCGTCGGGCCGCCTGCCCACAACATGCAGGAACAGGTTGATTTTGGCGGGCGCGGGGACGTCGCGCAAAACGGTCTTCATGGGGCAGGCGCGGGGGTCATGACAAGCCGGACCTCGATCGTGCGCACGCCTGGCTCGATCCGGTGCAACTGCATCCGCAAGGGGCCGACTTTGTCATAGTCATCGATCCGTACGCTCCAGCCCGATTGAATGAAGCGTACAGGACGGCCCGCATCGTCTTGCTGCAAGCCGCTCGAGCGTGGGCGTGCCGGTAGCAATCCACGCAGCCAGTAACGCAGCTCTTGCACCGGGATAGGACTGCCCAACACGCGCTCGACGAGCTCATCGGCTGAGGCGGCTTGCGTGCGTTGCCCATTTGCCTCGGAAAGCACGGCCGTCCCGTCGGCAGCGACCTCCACCCGGGCCAATGCGGTACCGATAGGTGTGTTTAAGTCCAGCAGCACCTGGGTGCCCGAGTCGTACCAGGCAAACCCGCCCTGCACGGCTTCCGTTTCTCCTGCGACCTCCTCGACCCGTACTGAAAAACGCCCGGAACGCGATAGTGCTCCCGCTGTTTCCAGCTCTTCTGGCACGCTGACGAGCGGTGGCGCGGCACAGGCGGCCAAAAGCAGCAGCAGAGAGAATCCGATAAGGGTACGACGCAGGTTCATAGATCAGAGACGAGAGGTCGGCGGCGTAGAGAAACCGCAACATGCACCGGTAAACCACACCGGAGGACGTGATCTTGTTGTCGCTCGCAGCCCACTGAGAACGACAACAGAAAGTGGATCCCAGCGCTACGGTTCGGAATCTAGAGACTCGATGCGGAACCGCCGCAGAGTTTGCTGCAGCAAGGTGTTGTCGGGCTCTTCGGTTCCAATGGTACGCCAGATCTGCAGGGCCTCGTCGCGCTGACCGGTGACCCAATAGACCTCGCCCAAGTGTATTCCGATTTCGGCTTCGGGCCGCAGACGCCAAGCCCGTTGCAAATACTCTAGCGCGCGCTCGTTGTCGCCGCGTCGATACAACACCCACCCCATGCTGTCGAGAATGGACGCATCATTGGGCTGCAGTTGCAGGGCGCGCTCAATTAACTGGTAGGCCTCTTCCAGCCGCATGTTGCGATCGGCCAACGTGTAGCCTAACGCATTGTAAGCATGCGCATGGGCCGGATCGATGGCAATGATACGCCGCAGCTGGTGCTCCATATCGTCCAGCCGCCCCTGACGCTCGTAGAGCATGGCCAGGTCGTAACGCAGCTCGGTGCTATCCGGCAGGGTGGCCACTGCACTTTCAAGTGCAGTGGTCGCCTGCGCGACACGTCCCGCTTCACGTAAGATCTGCGCGCGCGTCAGCGCCTGCATGATCTGCTCGCGCTCATCTTCTGGGTTGATCGCGTCGAGCAGCTGCATCGAATCATCAATCCGGTTTTGCTTGGCGCGGATCACTGCCTGTCGCAATCGTGCGAGATACGCGGCTTCGGGCGCGGTGACATTGTCGAGCAAAGTGAACGCGTCGTCGTAACGGCCTTCGTCTTCAGCAATCCGTGCCAGCAACATCTGGGCATCGGCCAGCGCAGACGTTGGATCGAATGCATCAGCGCTTGCTTCCCGCCGCCCTGACTCTACCTGGATATAGGTATTCAGATACTTTTCTGCCTCGCGCGCGCGGCCTGCTTCATAACTGATGGCGCCCTGCAAGTAGATGAGCTCGAAGTCTTCGGGCGCGTGCTTACTCATGGACTGCAGCTCGTTCATGGCTGCTTCATAGTCGTTCCGCTGCACTAGCGCACTCACCAGGGCGAGACGCAGATCGCGTGCTTCCGGGTGGCGCTTGATGAACGCACGGGTACTGGCGAGGGTTTCTTCCGGCTCGAGGCCGACCCCAAACTGCAGCACCATCCCGGCGGCCACTTCCCAGTCGGGCCGCGCCGCGAGGGCGGCACGCGCCTCACGCAACGCACGGGCATGGTCACCCGCTTCAAAGGCTGATTGTGCCAAGGCGAGCCGCGACTCCGGCAACTTACGCAATTCTCCTGAAACCACCTCGTCCAGGAGCACGAGTGCCCGCGGCTTATCGGCCAGGCGCGATAGAATCTGCTGTGCCTGGATAATGGCCATGCCTTTGTCATCGGCCGCATCGATTTGCTGACGCAAGGCCTTGGCCAGGTTTTCCGTGTGACCATTGGCGGCGGCGAGCATCAATTCGGTTTGTTGCGCTTGCGGATCATGCGGCGCCAGCTCAACCCACAGACGCGCTGCCTCCCACGCTCGCGGCAAATCGTTGCCCGCCAGGGCATATTCCAGCGCTCGCCGGGCCAATCGATAGTCGCGGGTGGCGCGCGCCAGTTGTAGACCGGTGTTAATTGCTGCCGGCCACGAGCCGCGCTGCGCAGCAATATCCGCCGCCAGGATCTGGAACAACAATTCACCCGTCAGCTCGAGCTCTGGCACGGGCGCAGCCTCCGGCGACGGATCCAACCCGCTAAATAAAGGGAGATCCGGACCCGGAATGCCTTCCATGTCGGGCTGGGCTAAACATACGCTCCCGATGACTGCACATGCAATCCCAGCTCCAATATTTGTGATGATTTTGTGCCGCATCAATGCTTTCCGCGTGGGTTCTTCAGGCCGCCTCCGGCGTTTGTACCTTACATTCTCCCATGATCCAGCACGAATACGGGGACGCACGCGCTTTGGTATGCTGCGATTGCCATACTTCGCAGACCCATCCACCCTCCGTGATTCGCACTTAGCATGCTGTATGCCTGTCTTTCCTAAAGATGCCTGAGTTACCTGAAGTAGAAGTCACACGGCGCGGTATTGCCCCGCACGTAGAAGGCGAAGTCTTGCGCCGCATGGTCGTGCGTAATGGACGCCTTCGATGGCCGGTACCCGACGAGCTCGCGAACCGCTGCGTCAATCTTCGTGTACTGGAAACCGCACGACGCGGCAAATATTTGCTGTTGCACTTTAGCAACGGGACACAGCTTATCCATTTAGGAATGTCAGGTTCTTTGCGCGTCGTTGACCCGGACGACCCACCCAGCCCGCACGACCATATCGATTGGGTATTCGACGGAAGTGCACTACGCCTCCGCGATCCACGCCGGTTTGGAGCCGTATTGTGGCACGATGCGAACGACGGTCCAGTGCTGGGACACCCGCGCCTCGCCAGGCTGGGAATCGAGCCGTTAGACGATGCGTTCAACGGCGCCTATCTGTATGCGGCGACCCGAGGGCGAAACACTGCCATCAAGCAGGCGCTGCTCGCGGGCGACATCGTGGTCGGCGTCGGCAATATATACGCCTCGGAAAGCCTGTTTCGAGCGGGCATCCACCCGACCACACCCGCCAAGCGAATTAGCCTGAAACGAGCGGAACGTCTTGCCGCGACGATCAAAGCCACCCTGCTCGACGCGATCGCCGCAGGCGGGAGTTCGCTGCGGGATTTCATCGGGAGTGATGGCACAGCGGGGTATTTTCAAGTGGACTGCTTCGTCTATGGTCGCTCCGACCAGCCTTGCCGCACCTGTGGAACGCCGATCCGCCGCCTGATACAAGCGCAGCGGACTACTTTTTACTGCCCCCGTTGCCAACGGTACTAGGTCGGGGCGATGGCCCCCTGCCATTGCCGGCATATTGAACGTGATGAGACAGAACGCACGACCGCTCCTCCTCGAAACCGCTCTTGAACCTGGGTTTGCCCGTCAAGTGGTGAGTTGGCAGCGTCAGCATGGTCGCCAAACCTTACCGTGGCAGCATACGCGCGACCCTTACCGCATCTGGCTGTCGGAAATCATGTTGCAACAAACCCAGGTGGCCACGGTCATTCCTTATTACACGCGCTTCCTGCAGCGCTTTCCCACCGTGACGAGCCTGGCCGCAGCGACTGAAAGCCAGGTCATGGAGTTGTGGGCGGGATTGGGGTACTACACACGAGCGCGCAATTTACACCGCTGTGCGCGTGAGGTAGTAACCCGGTGGAACGGAAGCTTCCCCAAGCGTGCCGCGGAGTTAGCACGTTTACCCGGTATCGGTCGCTCTACCGCAGGCGCGATCGCTGCCTTTGCTTTTGGCGAACGCAGCCCTATTCTGGACGGTAACGTGCGACGAGTATTTGCCCGCTACTTCGGCATTGAGGGAGATCCCACCTCGAGCGCTGTGCAACGCGTGATGTGGGAACAGGCGGAACGCGAACTGCCACGCCCGGCCTCCGATGTATTCGAACCCGAGATCCAACACGAGGTCATGCGGGCCTACACTCAAGGCTTGATGGATCTGGGCGCTACGGTCTGTACACGAATGTCTCCACAGTGCGGGCAATGCCCTGTTCAGACCACTTGTGTCGCACGACGCGAAAGCCGTCAAGATGAACTCCCCACACCACGCCGGCGCCGCCCCCTACCGGAGCGCAGCACCCATCTGTTGTGGGTGGTACGCGGCCACGACGTCTTGCTGCAGCAGCGTGCCGGTGAAGGCATTTGGGGCGGATTGCTCAGTTTGCCGGAGTTCGATGGTGAGGATGCGGTGGTAGCGTGCGAGGAGTTAGGCATCGAGGCTCAGCGCGTCGAGCGGCTCGCTCCGTTCGTCCATACCTTCACTCACTTTCGCCTGACGATGACGCCGTGGTGGATCGAAGCCGGTGAAACGCTGCACGAAAGTGATACAAGCTTGCGCTGGGTTGCGACCGAGCACATCCCCGAAGTCGCGCTCCCCGCCCCGATTCGCCGTCTGCTCACCGCTACGCTGCCGCTCAAGTTCGACGTGTCGAGTGTCGATGAATTGCCATGAGCAGACCAGCGGCCACGCCCAGGGTTAGCAAGGCCGTGCCCCCGTAGCTCATCATCGGCAGGGGCACGCCAACCACAGGCAGAATGCCGGTGACCATGCCAATATTGACAAACGCATACACGAAAAACACCATGGTCAACGCCCCACCCAACAGCCGGGTGAACGCATTGGGGGCCGACCAGGCGATCGACAATCCTCGCATCAGCAAAAGAAAGTACAGCAGCAACAAAAACACGCCGCCCACGAGCCCAAGCTCTTCAGCGTACACCGCAAAGATAAAGTCGGTCGTGCGCTCGGGAATGAAATCCAACTGCGACTGGGTTCCATTCATATAGCCCTTGCCGAAGAGCCCACCCGAGCCGATCGCAATCGAGGACTGGATCGTATGGAACCCCTTCCCGAGCGGATCAGTCGTGGGATCCAATAACGTACAAACCCGGTGCTTCTGATAATCGTGCAATACGACCCAATCGAAGGCCGGGTCGCACAGCCGGTCTTGAAACACGATCAGGCCCACTACGCCGAGCAGACCAAGCACCATCACGGGTGCCAACAGTCGCAGTGACAGCCCCGCGAAGTAAATCACAAAGAAGCCGGCAGCAAAGACGAGCAGCGCCGTGCCCAGGTCGGGTTGGCGCACGATCAACATGAACGGTACTGCCAGCAGCAAGCCCGCCACTAAAAAGTCGCGTATGCGCAGTGTCCCCTCACGTCGATGGAAGTACCACGCTAGCATCATGGGCATGGCTATCTTCATCAACTCTGCGGGTTGTAGCGTTGTAATGCCAATATCCAGCCAGCGGGTAGCCCCTTGGCGTGTCTCGCCGAAAAACTCAACCAAGAACAAGAGGATGACCC
>CAZMVM010000184.1:0-6420 GCA_964569785.1 uncultured Pigmentiphaga sp.
CGTCGTCAAAGGCGTGAACTTCGTCAACCTGGTCGATGCGGGCGATCCCGTAGAGGTCGCGCGGCGTTACGACGAACAAGGAGCAGATGAACTTACTTTCCTGGACATTACCGCTTCCAGTGAAGATCGTGATCTCATCTTGCCGGTCATCGAGCGGGTTGCCGAACAGGTCTTCATCCCGCTCACCGTTGGTGGTGGTGTTCGCCAAGTCAGTGACGTGCGTCGCTTGCTGAATGCAGGAGCCGATAAAGTCTCTATTAACACGGCGGCGGTTGCTAACCCCCAATTAGTTGAAGACGCTGCAGGCCACTACGGCTCTCAATGCATTGTGGTGGCCATTGATGCTAAGCGGGTCTCGGGTGCCGACGAGCCGCCACGCTGGGAAGTGTTCACGCACGGTGGTCGCAACGCGACCGGGCTTGATGCCATCGAGTGGGCGCGCCGGCTGGCTCAGATGGGGGCTGGCGAACTCTTACTAACCAGTATGGATCGTGACGGTACACAGCAAGGCTTCGACCTCGAACTCACCCGCGCAGTGGCAGACGCCGTACCTGTACCCGTGATTGCGTCGGGCGGGGTTGGGGAACTGGCGCATCTAGCCGATGGTGTGCTCATCGGAGGGGCAAGCGCCGTGTTAGCCGCGAGCATTTTTCATTATGGACACCACACGGTGCGCGAAGCCAAGGAATACATGGCGGCGCGCGGTATCGCCGTCCGTCTGGAAGGGACACCATGAACTGGCTCGACGAAGTACGTTTTGATGCTGACGGCCTGGTCCCGGCGATTGCACAGGATGCTCAGACAGGCCGCGTGCTCATGGTCGCGTACATGAATCGAGAGTCGCTGGCACTCACGCAAAGCAGCGGTTACGCTACTTATTGGTCCCGCTCGCGCCAGCGCCTTTGGAAAAAGGGTGAAGACTCGGGTCATCGTCAGCGGGTACACACCATGCGATTGGACTGCGACGGCGACGTCGTCTTGCTACAGGTCACTCAGGAAGGAGGGATCGCTTGCCACACGGGTCGCGAGAGCTGTTTCTACCGTGAACTGAATACCGGGGAAGGTGGTCCCACTTGGCAAATCACCGACCCCATACTTAAAGACCCGAAGGCCATTTATTCATGAAGCCCGACTCTCAACTCCAGAACGCGGTCGCTGCGGCAGACGAGGCTACCGGCACACTGGAACGCCTGGCTCAAACGATAGCGAGTCGGCATCCAAAGCGCGGGGGTGACCCCGGCAAATCGTACGTAGCACGCTTGTTAGCAGGTGGGCCCGACGCCTTTTTGAAGAAGATTGGCGAGGAGGCTACGGAGGTGGTGCTCGCCGCCAAGGATGGCGAACCTGAGAAGATCCTATATGAAACCGCTGATCTTTGGTTTCATTGCATGGTGATGCTTGAGTACTACGGGTTACACGCGCAACAAGTGCTTGACGAGCTAGCACGTCGCGAGGGCGTATCTGGGTTGGCCGAGAAGGCTTCGCGGCCCCAGGCGTAGGTCCCAGGCGTGTAGGCAAGCCGGGCGCCAATGGTTGCTGTCTGGCACCGTGCCCACAGTCATGCTACTGTCACAGCACAGTCACGCGGGTTCGTTAGAATTACAGTCATGCATCCCCGCTCCTAGTTGCGGGGATAACTTACGGAGTTCCCCATGGGTACATTTAGTATCTGGCATTGGCTTATAGTCCTTATCATCGTGGCCCTTGTGTTCGGCACGAAAAAGCTGCGCAACTTGGGCGAAGACCTGGGTGGCGCGGTACGCGGTTTCAAGGCCGGCTTAAAGGAAGGTGAAGAAGAAGCCCAGGCCCAGAAAGTAGAAACGAAACGCGTACAAGACGACACGATCGACGTACAAGCTCGTGAAAAAAGCACGAACAGCTAAGCCCCCGCAACGGTAAGGTCGGCATGTTCGATTTCAGTTTCAGCGAGCTATTGGTGGTAGGCGTTGTCGCGCTCATCGTCATCGGGCCCGAACGGCTACCTCGCGTAGCCCGTACCATCGGCCATTTGCTGGGCCGCTTACAGCGTTATGTCGCCGACGTCAAGAGCGATATCAACCGCGAAATGGAGCTCGAAGAGCTCCGGCGGCTCAGAACCGAAATGGACGAGGCCGCGCGTTCCGTAGAAGCGACGGCCCGATCCATCGAAACTTCAGCGCGTCGCCACGTGGGTGAGATACAAGACGCGGTTGACGCCACCAAGCGCGAGGCCACTCGGGTGGGGTCGTCAACTGCGAATGTGCAGGCCCGGGCGGATGCTGCTTCGGCCGACACACTCGATGCGGCGACACGTGCTGCAATCGAAGAGGCACATGAAGGTGCTCACCAGGAACTCGACTTAAACCGCATACGAGAGGCGGCTCCAGCCGATCACCCGCCCTCTGCAGCCGCGCGTCCAGATTCAAAGACAAGTCGAAGCGAAAATATCTCCGGCAAGGCCCAACCTCCGGTGGAATCGCCGGCGAGCGACCCCCTCACGCGGGCAGAGTTCACGGTATCGTCGCCTGACGTCGGTGTTGCCGAAAGTGAAAAGGTCGCCCAACAGAGGACGGGTGGGTCTCAAGAAGTGAGCGTACAAAACGAGCCGCGCCACCACGCCCAGTCCGATCAAACGGCAGCAGCGAGCGCAGCCCCTCGGACGTCGAGCCAAGAGCGGTCGAGCGCCCCTGTGAGCTCGGCGGCCACCTCCCAGTGAGCACGTAGTACATGAGCACGCCCGAAACGTACGATCCGGAAGAAAAGCAAGAAAGCTTTATCTCTCACCTAATAGAGCTGCGGCAGCGTTTGCTCAAGGCAGTGCTGGCCATTCTCGGGGTATTCGTAGTGTTATTCACCTACCCCGGGGCATCGTTCATATACGATTTATTGGCCAAGCCTATGCTGGCGACCCTTCCTGAGGGCACACGCATGATTGCGACCGGTGTCATTACGCCGTTTATGGTGCCGGTCAAGGTGACGCTGCTCGCCTCCTTCATGATCGCCTTGCCTGTCGTGCTGTATCAGGTTTGGGCCTTTGTCGCACCGGGCCTTTATCAGCACGAGAAGCGGCTGGCGTTGCCGCTGATTCTGTCGAGCACCGTGCTGTTCTTTCTGGGCATGGCGTTTTGTTATTTCATCGTCTTCCGCACGGTTTTTCAGTTTATTGCGTCGTTCGCGCCGTCATCGATCACGCCGGCGCCCGATATCGAGGCCTATCTGAACTTCGTCATGACGATGTTCCTGGCCTTCGGAATCACCTTCGAAGTGCCGGTCGCCGTCGTCCTGCTCGTGAAAACAGGGGTTGTAACAGTAGAAAAGCTTAAAAGCATACGCGGCTATGTCATCGTTGGAGCCTTTGTTCTTGCGGCCATTTTCACCCCGCCGGACGTCATCAGCCAGTTCATGCTTGCGGTACCACTGTGCATCCTCTACGAGGTAGGTTTGGTGGTGGCTCGACTCGTCGAACCCAAAGAGACCCACGAAGAAGCGCAGGTCGAGCAGCCGTGAAGCCATTGGTGAACAACCTGAGGGCTTAGCAAGAAATGACTGTCAATTCATCCCGTGAGGGCCAAGGTGCCCCCGGCGGGCTCAATGCCGCCGAAAACTCAGCCACGACTCGTGCTCGCGTCAGCCGTGACGAGCTCGAGACATGGCTCGCACGGGAGCTGCAGGTGCACCGGGTGCGCGATTATTGTCCCAACGGCTTGCAAGTGGAAGGCCGGGATGAAATCGGGCTCATCGTCACGGGAGTAACCGCTTCGGAGGCTTTGCTAAAGGCGGCGATCGAAGAGGGAGCCGACGCTATCCTGGTCCATCACGGGTGGTTCTGGAAGAGTGATGATCCGCGTGTCGTGGGTACGCGCCGCCGCCGCTTGGGTTTGGCAATAACCCACGACATCAACGTATTCGCCTATCACTTGCCCCTGGATATGCATCCCGAGTGGGGGAATAACGCCCAGCTTGCGCGGGTGCTCGGTCTCAAGCCCGACACGCTGCCCTCATCGGATCCGTCTGTTGCCCCGCAGCCCTATACGGTGGGTCCCGATGGGCTACTTTGGGTCGGCACGGCACCGGGGCTCGAAACGATAGGCGATTTAGTCGAGCGGGTTGCACAACGTCTCAATCGGGAGCCGTTGTTCATCGGTGATCCCAAGGCGCCCGTGGGGAGAGTAGTGTGGTGCACGGGGGCTGCCCAAAGCATGATGGAGCATGCGGTGCAGGTCGGCGCTACGGTTTACATTACCGGCGAAGCCTCTGAGCCAACAACGCATTTGGCCCGTGAGACGGGCGTCGCGTTTATTGGTGCTGGTCATCATGCAACCGAGCGATACGGCATACAGGCACTGGGGGCGGCGATCACACAGCGATTCGGGGTTGTGACACGCTTCATCGACATCGACAATCCGGTGTAATCGCGCGCTTGGCGTAGCCTAAACCAAAGAGCACCTTGGCTCGTCGCCGTGCTGCCGTTATTGCTGATCGAGCGTGTACCGCGCAGCCGCGAGCCTGGCCTTAACCCGTAGGCATCGGCTGCGCATCCCATTTACGACGCCTTATCGCGCGCCTTCGCGCCCCTTCAAGGCATCGCGAATTTCTCGCAAAAGCACAACTTCTTCAGCCGGTGGTGCAGGCGGTGCAGCTTCTTGCTCGCGCTCGAAGCGTCGCCGTGCCTTGTTCATCATCTTCACCAGCAGGAAGACGACCAGAGCAAGCAGCAGGAAGTTGATAAGAATAGTGAGGAAGTTGCCCCAGGCAAATAGTATGGCACCCGCTGCGTTCAGGTCAGCGTAGGTATCGGGGCCTGTATAGCCTTCGGGCATTCTGAGAACAATATATTTGTTCGAGAAGTCGACTTCCCCACCCAGGATGAAGTTGGCCACGGGCATGATGATGTCGGCCACGAGCGAGTCGATGATCCTGCTAAATGCGGTGCCGATAATGACCCCGACAGCCAGGTCCATCATATTGCCCTTGATCGCAAATTCGCGAAATTCCTTTAAAAAGCCGCGCATGACGAGTTCCTTATTGTTGTTCGGATGATGTTTCCCTGTTGTGAATCGACAGCTTTGCTACCAAAGCGTGAATGCTTTGCTACCCATCTGATTCTATGCTTGTTGTGACATAGAGTTTACGCTTCGTGCTGCAAACGGCCCAGTACCCTTCGGGGGACACACTCGAAGTAGGCAGTCAAACAAGCAAGCGCGTCACGTTTAGGGTTGACGTCGACAGCGAGTCGTACGCCTTCGCGTTGTCGGATAACCACGCCAGAAAGGTGGGCCTTGACATCGCCTCAAAGAAGCCACGGTTAACATGATGATGCCGCCAAATTCAGAGCGACGCTGGCGTACCAGTGGCTAAGAGAAGCGAATGTGGGCTTGATCCAACGGCTGGCGCGGAGCCGGCAGTTGGTGTCTCGATGTGACCGTGCGCTATAATCGCCAGTTGCGACGCGTGCGCATAGGCGTCGAAAAAGGATGGGATGATGAGTCAGAATACGATGACGTTCGACGGTCAGGCGCCGCTAGAAGGCGGTAACGCCGAAAATGAAGTTAACCCTTTAGGCCCGCAAAATAAACAGCCTCTCGACCCACAACGACGCTTTTGGGTGGGAACGGCCTGTGTTGCGGGAGGTGTCGTCGGTGTTGGTGCCGCCGTACCGCTGGTAAGTTCTTTTGCGCCTTCGTCGCGTGCGCGCGCAGCCGGTGCTCCTGTAGAGGTCGATGTCGGTGCCATTCCGCCGGGCGAGCTCGTTACCGTCGAGTGGCGTGGGAAACCGGTTTGGGTGTTGCATCGCACCCCAGAAATGCTGGCCACCCTCGAAACAACGAATAGTGAAGTGGCCGATCCTAACTCTACCCGGCCTGGGTTCACACCACCTTACGCGCAAAACGAGTGGCGCTCCCGCAAGCCCGAACATTTCGTTACAGTCGGTATCTGTACCCACCTCGGTTGCTCGCCCACTCCGCAACTTACTCCTGCTGGGGGGCCAGGTCTTCCCGCTGATTGGCCGGGCGGGTTTTTCTGCCCGTGCCATGGGTCTACTTTCGATTTGGCTGGCCGCGTGTTCAAGAACAAGCCGGCGCCGGACAACCTGGAAGTTCCCCCGTATCAGTATGTCTCCGACACCCGCATCATCGTGGGCGTCGACGAAGACAATAAAGCCTGATGTCAGGTGCCGTGGGCATTCAGCCCGTGTGTTCCACCGGATTCGAATAAACCCGCCACGCATAAGGAGCCGCTGTCATGGCTGGCGAGAAAAAGATCGAGACGACGGGCCTTATTGGCTGGATCGATGCTCGTTTTCCGCTTACGTCCCTCTGGAAGGCACACGCCTCCGAGTACTACGCACCAAAGAACTTCAACGTTTGGTACATCTTTGGTTCGCTTGCACTGTTAGTGCTGGTAATTCAGATCGTGACCGGGATCTTCCTGGTCATGCAC
>CAZMVM010000185.1:0-6375 GCA_964569785.1 uncultured Pigmentiphaga sp.
ACTGCCCTTCGTAAGTACCGCCTGCAACCAACGTTGCACCTTGTGCCACGGATTCGTCAACAATGCGAGCAACGCGCTCTAGTTGTTTCCGGGTTATTAAGGGCCCCAGAGCGACCTGTTGCGTATGCGGATTGCCCACCGGCAGCGCTTTCGCCTTTTCGGCCATCCGTGCAGTGTATGCATCGGCGATTGCTTCGTGCACCAGATGCCGCCCCGCACTCATGCAAATTTGCCCCTGATGAAGCCATGATGCCCACGAACCGCCGCTGATCGCGAGATCAAGATCGGCGTCGTCCAGGACAATAAAGGAGTTTTTCCCACCAAGCTCGAGTGCCACTTTTTTCAGGTGCCGCCCTGCCAGCTCACCGACGCGGCGTCCCACCGCGGTAGAACCGGTGAACGACACCATGGCGATCGCGGGATCAACAACCAACGCCTCACCGGCCTCAGCGTCCCCTGGCAGCATGTGGAATACAGCATCGGGGAGCCCAGCTTCTTCAAGGAGTCGAGCAAGTAAAACGCCGCCACTAATCGGGGTACGCGGATCAGGCTTGAGGACGACCGCATTGCCCGTAGCCAGAGCCGGCAAGCATGCGCGGCTGCTTAATAGAAACGGAAAGTTGAATGGGGAGATAACGCCGACCACACCGTGGGGAACGCGCCGAGCATAACTGGTCGAGTTGGGCGCGCTGGGCAGAATTAAGCCCTGCGGCTGAGTAAGCATGGCTGCTGCCTCGTACAGCAAGTGCAGCACAGAGTCGATCTCGAAGGCGGCCTTCGGGGCAATGCCGCCAGTTTCGCGCACAATCCATTCCGCAAAGTTAGCACGTTCACTTTCCAGTAATGAGGCTGCCTTGCGAAAGACCGCGGCGCGCTGCGGATAGGCCAAGTTCTCCCAATCTTTCTGCGCATTCGCCGCGTTAGCAGCTGCAGCCTGGATATCGGCGGCATTGGCCTGTCCGATTCTTGCGAGCGGTTCTCCGGTTGCGGGCTCTATGACATCTATCGTGCCTCCCCCAAGCTGTTTCCACGTTCCGCTTAGACCTTTGTCCGACCATTTTTCGAGCTGCAATAAGCAGTTTGCCATTTTGGGACCTCTACCTCTTTGGCGGATAAGAATATTTAAATGTGCGCGGCAAGCCCCTACGAATTCTGCAATGCGAGTACTTATTGCTCGGCCGCGACGTCAGCAACGTGGTCAAAAGCTCCGACGTTGCAAATTGAACTGTAAAGACGGCTGAAAACTTTGTCAACCAACCAGTTGGTTGATATTATTCACGTACGTTCCACTCTCTTTCTGGAGAACCCAAGGTGTTCGAAAACTACCGCTCCCCCTGGATGAATGAAGAGCTCGACATGCTCCGCACAACAGCACGCCGGTTCTTCGAAACCGAAGTGGTGCCGCACGCCGACAAGTGGCGTCGTCAACATTACATTGACAAGGAAGTCTGGCTTAAAGCCGGTGAACTTGGTCTTATCGGCGTGAGTTTTCCGGTGGAATATGGGGGGCACGGGGGCACCTACGCGCACGACGTAGTCATCATTGAAGAGCAGGCACGTGCTTGCGACACGTCATTCGGCTATGTTCCCGGTGCATTTGGCGCTCCAACGACACTCTTGCTCACCGGCACCCCCGAACAAATTCAACGCTGGCTCCCGCCCATCGTGCGCGGTGAAAAGTTGTTGGCCTTTTGCGCGACCGAGCCGGACGCTGGCACCGATATCAAAACCCTTCGCACCACCGCGCGGCGTGAAGGAGACGAGTACGTCATCAACGGCAGCAAGATGTTCATTACACATGGCATGCGTTCTGATCTGGCCATCGTCGCCGCGCGTACGGGTGGCCCCGGTGCAAAGGGCATTTCGCTGTTCATGATCGAGAAAGACAAGGCACCTGGCTTCAAGGTGGGCAGGGTGCTGGAAAAAATGGGGCAACACGGTCTCGACACGTGCGAGATATTTCTGGACAACGTCCGCGTCCCCGCTGAAAACCTTTTGGGCCTACAAGAGGGGAATGGCTTTGCCAAGATGATGGACAGCTTCGTCAAGGAGCGACTGACCATTGCCGTCACCGCCATTGCTACCGCCGAGCGGGCCATTGAGCTCACTCTTGATTACGTTAAACAACGGAAGATGTTTAATCAGACTCTGTGGGATTTCCAGAACACGAGATTCAAATTAGCGGAGTGCGTCACCGCCGCTCGGATTGGTCGGGTCTTTATCGATGACATGATTGTGCGATTGGTCGAAGAGAAAAACCCGCCCACACCGGAAGAAGCGGCCATGGCTAAAGTTTGGTGCACCGAACAGCAGTGGAAAATTATCGATGAATGCCTCCAGTTATTCGGTGGCTATGGATACATGCAGGAATTCCCCATCTCCCACCTCCTCACCGACGCGCGGGTTCAGCGCTTGTATGGCGGTTCGAACGAAATCTTGAAGGATGTAATCGCGCGCAAGCTTTGAGGGTTCAATTGGCAAACAACCTGTTCGCCTGGCGTGGAAGGAACGTCAGGCGCTGGATTCAGTGGATCAAGGGGCGAAAGATCGGATAGCGAAGCGCCGCGCACGCAAGCGTGGGCTGCCGCCACACCGGGCGTTCGCCCCGATCAGCGTCACCGACCTTTAAATTGCCACAACGAACACGATTGTATTGTTACGCGAGGGTGCGCCGGCTCTATCCAATCATGGCTTTTTCGTTCACGCAGGTCTTTGCTGAAGAAGGCGTGTTAAGTGTCATCTTAGCCGCGGCATAGCGCTAACCACCTTGCCGCGGCGCAATGCCCTGGATGAGGAGATCAAGAAAAATATCGACGATTTCCTCTAACGAATAACGCCCTTCTGGGTGATACCAGCGTGGTACCCAGTTGAGCGTGCCAAACAGCAAAGCGGATACCATGGCCGGATCACACGGCCGTATTTCCCCTGTCTCGATTCCTTCCGTCACGAGTTGCCGCACCGCGTTGTCTAGCGTAATTTGGAAGTCGCGAATACCCTGAGATGCGTCCGCTTCCAAGGGCCGGGAACCCACGAGCACCAGGCAACGGCCAAAGTCGTTGTTCTGCGCCTGAGCCAAGTGCATACAAAAATAACGCAAGCGCTCCAGCACCGGCACGGAGGTATCCTGAATCTCCTGAATGACCTCTTCAAGATCCTCGAATGAGCTGATCAAACACTGATACAGAACCTCTTCTTTGCTCTTGATGTAGTGGTAGAGGGTGGCTTTGTGAATGCCCACTGCATCCGCGATCATGTCCAGCGAGGTTGCCTCGTATCCATTCGCAGCGAACAATTGGGCGGCAGTTCTTAAGATTTGCGTACGACGGTTCTCGTGTCGCTTGTTCGGCGACTTTCGCAGGGGTGATTTAGGCGCGCTGCGCGCCGTCGGCGCAGGCTGCGCGACGGGGGTGACATGCGCCGTTGACTTTGCGGGCTTGGCCTTGCTTCTCGTTACTCGGCGTGGAGATTTGGCCTGTGCCTCTACGTCCGAAACATCAGTATGCGAAGTCATCTCAATATATTAGCCTGCATAGATTGCCCCTGCCTCCAGCAACGATTTCACCTCGGCTTCCGTTTGCCCCAATTCGTTCAATATCTCGAGTGTGTGCTCCCCGAGCAATGGTGCCCGTTGCCTTACTTCGCCCGGCGTGGCAGAAAGCTTCACGGGTACGCCTGGAACGGCCGCTGGTTGAGTACATCCGGGATGCTCGACCCGCGGCAGCATATTACGACGCGCAAAATGGGGTTCGTCAAAGATTTCGGCAGCATTGTAGATCGGACCGCAAGGAACCCGCCCGCCGAATAGCGTCAAGAGCTCTTGCTTCGTTTGGGTGCAGGTGAACTCCTGGATGATCTGCATCAACGCGTCGCGGTTTTGCCAACGCGCAGCCTCGGTGTTGAATCGCTCATCGTCGAGGAGCTCCGGCCGTCGCATGACACGGCATAGTTCACGAAACTGCGGGTCATGCACAGCAGCAATGACAACTTGCCCATCCCGAACCGGGAACGTCCCCAAGGGCGCCATTCCCGGGATGCCGTTACCAACAGGTTCAGGCGATATTCCGCGATAGCTATATTGACTGACTGCTAACTCGGACATCGCCAGAATGCTATCGACCATAGCCACGTCCACGTATTGCCCTTGTCCGGTAGCACGCGCGTGCCACAACGCGGCCAGCGTGCCAAACGCTGCGAACAAGCCCGGTACCGTATCGCCTGGCCCTCCCCCGACTTTGTATGGGTGATCCACATCCGGCCCTGTCACCCCCATCCAACCGCCCATCGCCTGCGCAATGATGTCGAAGGTAGGCCATTGCATATAAGGACTTTCCCCGCCGACCTTATCGCCGAAACCTCGGACCGATGTATATACCAGTGACGGCCGCAGACCGCGTAATGCTTCATAACCTAGTCCGAGTTTATCCAGTACGCCCGCGCGGTAATTCTCCACCCACGCATCGGCCGTCTTCACGAGCTCCTTCAGCAACTCCCTCCCCTCTGGCTTTTTCAAGTTGATGGCGATCGAGCGCTTGTTACGGTTGCACGACTGGAATAGCCCCCCATAGCTGCGCAGCTGATCATCGTCCCGAAATGGCCCCGCACCGCGAAAGAAGTCGCCTTCCAGCGGCTCAACTTTAATGACGTCCGCCCCGTGATCTGCCAGAATCTGCGAGCAAAAGGGGCCAGCAAGAGCATGGGTTAAATCGAGCACGCGCACCCCGCGTAGTGCGCCGGAGTTATTCGTAGACACAAGGCATCTCCTCAACCAACTGGTTGGTTGATATTATGGGCGAGGATAGCCACTAACACAACGACAACATCGGCCGTCTTAATCTAATTATCGACTCTGATGGGCCGCATCATCTGTGGCATCTGGCTCGAACGCGTGCGCTATCGTTACGCGCCCCGCATCGGGGAGTCAGGCTAACCGATGCTGCTTGCGATAGGAAGCGACGGCGGTGCCGGCGCCATGTTCCGTCACTCCCACTGCACGTTTCTTCAATCCCGTTGTATGGCTTATCGCATACCGGACCGCGGTGAGCGCACCCCTCAAGCACTGAACACTTGCCACGGCGCCGGACAATGAATTGAACCTCTCACGCTTTCACCTTAAGCTGAGGATCTGCCAGCTTCGTATGATGCAGAGAAAGATTTAGCGCCGAGTGGCTGACACGTTGCGTCAAACCTCGCGGCGCTCTCGCTTTCCACGACTGACCCACTCGATTCCATCAAAGGACTTATCCATGGCAAGCACAGTTCTTTTGTTGCATCCCGGTGAAATGGGCGCAGCTGTAGGAGCCTGCCTCCGGCACAACGGTCATCGCGTACTCTGGGTTTCCGCAGGCCGTAGCAGCGCAACGGCAAGGCGTGCTGACCAGGCGCAGCTCGAAGCGGTTCCTTCACTCGAAGGAGCAGTTGCTCAGGCCGACATCGTGCTTTCGGTTTGTCCTCCTCACGCTGCGGTGCAGGTTGCCCGACATTGTATTGAAGCTGGATTCAAGGGAATTTACGTCGATGCGAACGCAATCGCGCCTTCCACGGCGCGGCGTATCGAAGCCCACTTAGCCCAGCGCAAGATCAGCTTTGTTGACGGCGGGATCATTGGGCCGCCGCAGCTCGAAGCGGGCACGACACGCCTGTACCTGGCGGGAGCAGCAGCACAAACGGTGGCCAATCTTTTCCCCGAAGGGCCTTTGACCTGCCCCGTCCTTACCGATGGCGCCGGGGCTGGCTCCGCTTCCGCCTTGAAGATGTGCTATGCCGCATGGACGAAAGGTGCAAGCGCATTGCTTACGGCGATACGGGCGCTTGCAGATCAGGAAGCCGTGCACTCCGCACTCATAGACGAGTGGCATCTCTCCTTGCCCGGTACAGCGGAACGATCGGAAGCTATAACACGGCAAGCTCGGAAAGCATGGCGCTGGGTAGGTGAAATGGAGGAAATTGCTACAACCTTCAAAACTGCCGAGCTGCCGCCGGGATTTCATGAAGCAGCAGCGGACATCTATACGCGTCTAACCCCTTTTAAGGACGCCAGTGAGCCGGTTTCAATCGCCAACATTATTGCGGCCATTAACGCTCACCACGCCGACAACAACTAACATTGACCTAACTCACATCCGATGAATCGCAGGGGGCAACTCTCGCGCACACTCGGATCGGCTACGATGTCAGGCAGCTTCGAATTCACTACACAGACCCTCATGCAGCAAGACATAGCAGATCGTGCGCCTGCCTCGTACGCCGCAGATCGCGACAACAGCTGGCGTCACGAGAATGTGGGCCGTTTACTGAACGCCGCGGTGCGCAAGTTTGAGCAACGAGTCCTGGACCTGATGGCAGAATTGGACGACGCACCGTTGGCCGCTAGTCACA
>CAZMVM010000186.1:0-6288 GCA_964569785.1 uncultured Pigmentiphaga sp.
GTGCGTGCATTTAAGAACCGCTTTGGGGCAGTCAACGAGCTTGGTGTGTTTGCCATGACTGACCGCGGCCTGCGGGGGGTGAATAACCCGTCGGCGTTGTTTCTATCGCAGCACGAGCAGCCCGTGCCAGGCTCATGCGTGATGGTCACGCAAGAGGGAACACGCCCGTTGCTGGTGGAAATCCAGGCCTTGGTGGATACGTCGCACGGCACCAGTCCGCGGCGCTTATCTGTGGGTTTGGAAGGTAACCGTCTAGCCATGCTGCTTGCTGTATTGCATCGGCACGGCGGCGTTACTACCTACGACCAGGACGTTTTCATCAATGCGGTGGGCGGCGTGCGCATTAGTGAGCCCGCGGCCGACTTGCCTGTTCTTTTAGCGATCATGTCCTCGCTGCGTAACCGTCCCTTGCCACGGGGATTGGTCGTGTTTGGCGAGGTGGGGCTGACAGGGGAAATTCGTCCGGCTCCCCGGGGGCAGGAGCGGTTGCGCGAAGCGGCCAAACTAGGGTTCGGCCGGGCTCTTATCCCACGGGCGAACGCACCGCGTCAACCCATCGCCGGGCTGGAAATCTGGGCGGTGGATCGCCTCGAGGAGGCGCTGGAGCGGCTGCGCGACATGGAGTCGTGAGCGACAAGCACAGCACGGATAGCGCCTCGGCTAGAAATTATCGAATGGGCAGGCCGTACATCAGACCTCCGTCAGTCCAGAGCGCGTTTAATCCGCGCTCCAATCCCAACGGGCTGTCTTTGCCCACGTTGCGTTCAAAGCTTTCCCCGTAATTCCCAACCTGCTTGATGATATTGTAGGCCCATTTGTCATCCAGGCCGAGGTTACGTCCCGAGCTGCCGGACAGCCCCAGAATACGTTGCACATTGGGGTTCGTGCTGTTGAGGTGTTCATCGACGTTGGCCGAGCTTAGCCCGTACTCTTCAGCTTCGATCATCGCCTGTAGCGTCCATTTGACGATGTTCAGCCATTGATCGTCGCCTTGGCGGACAAACGGGCCAAGAGGCTCCTTCGAGATGAGCTCAGGAAGCACCACGTACTCGTCGGGATTTGCCATGCGCGAGTGGCGAATGGATGCCAAGCCCGAGGCGTCGGTGCTAAAGGCATCACAACGGCCCGAGGCAAATGCATTGACGACCTCGTCGAAGTTTTCAAAGACGACTGGCTTATAGCTGATCTCGTGCGCACGTGCCCAGTCAGCAAGCGTGTTTTCGTTGGTGGTGCCTGTTTGCATGCAGATCGTGGCGCCGTCGAGCTGCGTGGCACTGGTGATTTCCAGGGCCTTGGGCACCATAAAGCCTTGGCCATCATAGAAGTTGATGCCGGCGCTGATAATGCCCAGCGCAGTATCACGCTGTTGCGTGATGGTGGTGTTCCGGGTGAGGACGTCCACCTCGCCGGATTGCAAGGCCGTGAAACGCTGTTGGGAATTGAGCGGCACCGCTTTGAACTTGTTGGCATCGCCCAGCACCGCAGCGGCTATCGCTCGGCACAAGTCAATATCGAGGCCAGTCCAGTTGCCTTTGTCATCAGGGGCCGAGAACCCGGCGAACCCTGTGGTGGTGCCGCAAAGCAACGTGCCTCGTTCGCGTACGATATCTAACGTAGCGGCTTGCGCGGAGTGGCTGGCTGCCAGTAATGGGCCGCACACCATAGCGGCACCCAGCAGACATTTAAGCAGGAACGATAGACGCATAAGGCCATCCTTGATACGAAAGTCACGACACTAACACTATACGTGTGGTGTGCTTCGTCTACAAAACCTACAATTGCGCCTTTTCAGGAACGAGGAAGCCCCAAGTGGAGGGACAGACGCGCCGGTTGCGCAGATTGTTTGACATGGCGTACGCTCACGTCCAGAACCATGCCTGGCTCAAGCGTCTCGCTGTGCGCTTAATGCTGCAATTTCCGACGTTGGGGAGCCGGGTACTCGCTAATGTGGGGGTGCCGGCACACGCCCAGCGCGAACGCCCCGACATGCGTCCTTTCGACGCCGCGGCGCGTGAATGCTACTTGCGCTATGGATACCGCCCGATTCTGCGCCCTGATGCAGAGCGCCATGTCGCGACCCGGCAACTGCTGGTGGATATCTCTGGTCTGGTGCAGCGCGACGCAGGCACCGGAATACAGCGGGTCGTACGGAATCTGACGCGGGCTTTGGTCGAGCTCGACTTGCCGGGTTGGCGCGTCGAGCCAATTTACATTCACCGCGGCCGCTTTCGGTACGCGCGCAAATTTGTCACGCGGGTTTGGCAATTGCCGAACCTGCAATTGGAGGACGAACCGGTAAACGCTACGTCACGCGACGTGTTCTTTACTCCGGATCTCGCCTTGTTGCCGATAAACCAGATGCGCAAGCCTCTGGAAGCATGGCGCTCGCAAGGGGTGCGCTTGCATTTTGTCCTGTATGACCTCATCCCGATCTTGCACCCGGAGTTTTATCAGGGAGAAGTCGACCCTCGGTTCGCTCGTTGGATAGAGACGGTCTTGGATCTTGCTGACAGTGTTCAGTGCATTTCGCAGGCTGTGGCTAGCGATTTGCGGCGCTGGCTTGAAGACCGGGACGGTTGCTTGGGTCGAACGCCGCCCACCATCGGCTGGTTTCATCTGGGAGCCCAGCTAGAATTGCCCGAGTCCTCGGGGGTAGGGCCTGTAGAGGCGCAGACAACCCCCCCGGCGACACTTCCATGGTCGAGAACGGATGGGCGCACCCTGCTGATGGTCGGGACGCTTGAGCCCCGTAAGGGGCATGCGCAGGTACTAGACGCCATGGAGCGCTTGTGGGCGCGCGATGAACCGGTCAATTTACTCATCATTGGGAAAGTGGGGTGGAATGTGCACTCGCTCGTGGAACGCTTGCGTCGCCATCCCCAGTACGGTCGCCGCTTGCATTGGCAGTCAGAGGCCGCCGATGAAGACCTTTACCTGGCCTACCGTACTTCTGCTGCCCTCATCGCAGCTTCGTATGCAGAGGGCTTCGGATTACCGTTAATCGAAGCTGCGCAACATGATCTACCCATCATCGCGCGTGATTTGCCAGTTTTTCGAGAAGTTGCACAAGAGCATGCCTGGTACTTCCAGGCACATGACGCGGAGAGCCTGGCGCAAGCGTTGCTCGAGTGGTTACGCCTTGATGCACAGGGAGTCGCGCCGCGTTCTGGGAAGATATCGTGGTTAACCTGGGAGGAGAGTGCGGCGATGCTAACCCGAGCCATATTGCCACAGCAGGTGAAGCTTGAGTGACGTGAGGGCGCCTGTATCGTTTACTATCTTGCTGCGGCATCTTGGGTCGGGCCGGGAAGCGCCTGATTCACCGTGCCGTGAGGGCAGGGCGAGGCTCAAGTTTCAGCGGCCTTGCGGTAGCTGCCGCATAACGTACCGGGAACGCTTCTGTGCTTGGAGGCCTTAGTGCGGTTCCCCGAGTTCACATTTGTTTGCCGTTCTAACGCGCTGCTTTGCAATTGACTGTCGACACTCCCTCTTCCGGTTCGCAACAACCCGAATTTTCGGTACTGATATCGCTTTATGCGCGAGAAAAAGCCGAGTACCTGGATCAGTGTCTGCAGAGCGTGGCCGAGCAAAGTTGGCCTCCTGCAGAAGTTGTGGTGGTGCTCGACGGGCCCATCGGGGAACCGCTCCAACAGGTACTCGATCGCTGGCAGTCACGGTTGCCCTTGATCATCTTGCCGCTAGCGACGCATCATGGCCTTGGTTTTGCCTTGGCATATGGCTTGACGCATTGTCGCTACGATCTTGTAGCGCGGGTCGACACCGATGATTTGAACCAGCCCTGGCGATTCGAGCGCCAGATTGGCTTTATGCAGCAAAACCCCCAGTTTGCAATATGCGGCTCATGCATGTGGGAAGTAGAGCCGGACACGCTGCAGCCGATCGCGCGTAAAGTGGTTCCCGAAACCGACGTGGCTGTGCGGGCGATGCTACCCTACCGTAACCCATTTAATCATCCGACGGTTGTCTTGCGGCGGCAGTGTATTCTAGATGCCGGAAATTACCAGGACTTCCCCCTGGCCGAAGATTACTACCTCTGGCTATCGTTGTTGGCACGAGGCGGCAAAGGGTGGAATCTGCAGGACGACCTGGTACTCGCCCGCACGGGTACCGACATGCTGCGACGTCGGCGTGGCTGGGCCTATGTAAGAACGGAGTACCGTCTTTATCGTATGAAACGACAACTGCGCGTGTCGGGTCCGGTTACTGCCGCTATTGTGTTCGCTGCCCGTGCTGCCGCGCGATTGTTGCCTGTGCCGTTGCTGCGGCCTCTGTATCACGCTTTGCGGCACTCGTAGGTTTGATAAGTTTCACTGGCGTAAGATTGCTTAATGCTTGAACATCTAAATCCGCAGCAGCACGCTGCTGTCACTCTCGCTCCTGACCGTCATGCCTTGATTCTGGCGGGAGCCGGTAGCGGCAAGACCCGCGTTTTAACCACGCGTATGGTGTGGTTGATCCAACAGGGTCTGGCTTCCCCTCACGCGCTGCTGGCTGTCACCTTTACCAACAAGGCAGCGCGCGAGATGCTGACGCGGATGTCAGTCATGCTTCCTATCAATCCGCGTGGGATGTGGATCGGAACGTTCCATGGCTTGTGCAATCGTATGCTACGGGCACATCACCGCGCCGCCGAACTACCCGCCACCTTTCAGATCCTAGACATGGCGGATCAGCAGGCATTGATCAAGCGGCTGCTGAAAGCTGCCAACATCGACGATGAAAAATATCCGCCGCGTCAGGTGCAGAACTTTATCAATAGTGCGAAAGAAGAAGGGCTGCGCGCCGGTGATATCGTTCCCAACGACTCGTTCCAGCAACGCTTGGTGGAAATCTATGCGCTCTATCAAGAGCAGTGTCAACGCGAGGGCGTCGTTGACTTTCCCGAGCTCTTACTGCGGTCGTACGAACTGTTGCGTAACAATCAGTCGGTGCGTGAGCACTACCAGCGGCGCTTTCGGCACATTCTGGTCGACGAGTTCCAAGACACCAACCGCTTACAGTACAAGTGGTTGAAGCTACTGGCCGGGGGCGGGGCTTCCGTCTTTGCCGTGGGCGATGACGACCAGTCGATTTACGCCTTTCGCGGGGCGCACGTGGGTAATATGTCCGACTTCGAACGGGATTTCGAGCAGCCGGAACTGATCCGGCTGGAACAGAACTACCGGTCATGTGGGAATATTCTGGACGCCGCGAACGCACTTATTGCCCATAACGCAGGGCGTCTCGGGAAGAATCTGTGGACGGATCGAGGTGAAGGCGAACCCATCCGGGTGGTCGAAACCTTGACGGATACGGCGGAGGCCCAGTGGATCGTCTCCGAAATCGAGGCGTTGGTGGGCGAAGGACGCTTGCGGCAGGAGATCGCCGTGCTCTATCGCAGCAACGCGCAGTCGCGCGTTTTGGAGCATGCGTTATTCACCGCGGGCATTCCCTATCGCGTGTATGGCGGGCTGCGCTTTTTCGAGCGTCAGGAGGTCAAACATGCATTGGCGTATTTGCGTCTTCTAGAAAACCCGCACGATGACACCTCTTTCGTGCGGGTCGTTAACTTTCCAGCGCGTGGGATTGGAGCTCGCACGCTTGAAGCGTTAACCGATGCTGCGCGGGCCGCGGGCAGTAGCTTGTATGCTGCTGTTGCACATGTGACAGGGCGGGGCGGCGCCCACCTGGCCCAGTTCGTAGCCCGTCTGGATCAAATGCGTTCCGATACTGAACATCTGCCACTGCCCGAAGTGGTTGAGCACGTGGTGGCTGCGAGTGGCTTGAGCGCGCACTACCAAGGTGAGAAAGACGGTGCAGAACGACTCGAAAACCTCAACGAACTGGTCAACGCGGCTGCAGCCTTTACAGCAGAGTCTCTAACGCCGTTTGACGACGAGGAAGGCGCGGATAACATGTCGGCGCTCGCCGCATTCCTGTCGCATGCAGCGTTGGAGGCCGGCGACAATCAGGCTGCGGAAGGGCAAGACGCGGTCCAGCTCATGACTATTCATGCCGCAAAAGGGCTCGAGTTCGAGGCCGTATTCATTACAGGCCTCGAGGAAGGACTGTTTCCTCACGAGAACAGCCTGCTCGACGCTGCTGGGCTCGAAGAAGAGCGACGGCTCATGTACGTGGCCATTACGCGTGCGCGCGAACGTTTATACATCAGCTTTGCGCAGTCGCGGATGCTGCACGGTCAGGTTCGCTATCCCATTCCGTCCCGGTTCCTCGAAGAGCTGCCCGCGACCTGTCTGAAATGGATTACCGCAAAAAGTTCGCGGCTGG
>CAZMVM010000187.1:0-6249 GCA_964569785.1 uncultured Pigmentiphaga sp.
CAAGGCTTCGATGGAATTGGTATGGAAAGCCGGATTGAGTTCGATACGCGCTGCCTTGGCGGCTGCATCGATCATGTGCCGTAACCCGAAGCTAGCGTTTGGCAGAGCCAGGGGGTATGAACAGACCTGCGCGAGAGTAACGTCATCTAGCTGGGCAATCTCGTGATTGGGATGACACACCGCCAGCAGACCGCTCGTCATGCAGCTGACGACTTTGATTTTTGGCAGCTCGGGTGGGTTGAAGGCAATTCCAATTTCTGCCTCGTCGTCGAGCAACGCTTGAACGACTTGATCAGCGCCAGCAACGGTGAGCTCGTATGTGAGTGCCGGATGACGTTGCTGCAACTTCGATATGGCCGGCAACACGAGATTCGCAACGCTCCCTTCCACACTCCAGATTTCTATATGACCACGCCTTAAGCCCACGAGATCGTTGATTTGCGATTGAGCCACGGTGAACGCATCGAGAATTGTGGAGGCATGCGTGAGAAGGATTTGCCCGGCTTGCGTGAGGCGGATGCCCCGCCCACTCCGCTCGAATAGGCTTACCCCCAGCTCTTCTTCTAACCGGTCGATCTGGCGACTAATAGCTGACGGGGCGATATGCAGTGCATCTGCGGCTTCGCGAATCGAGTTGAGTCGCGCAACTTTAATAAAGTAACGAAACCGCGTCAGGGACATGCAACCCTCCCATTTAACATGCACCGCATATCGCCACGAGATAACGCTTGCGTCGGCCAGGATGACGGTAGAGAGCGGCTAGCTACGAAGTCATCGCTTTGACAACCTGCCTTTGGGACCCGAGCCCGTCTATGCCGAGCGTCACGACATCGCCCTCTTTCAAGAATTGAGGTTCGGGCTTCATGCCCAACCCCACTCCGGCAGGCGTTCCGGTCGCGATCACGTCGCCTGGTTCGAGCGTCATGAAAGAACTGACATAGGCAACGAGTGTTGCGCAGTCAAAAATCATGGACGCGGTAGACCCTCGTTGCCGCGGCTGGCCATTCACATCCAACCACATCGACAACGCCTGAGGGTCGGGCACCGCATCGCTAGTCACCAGCCAGGGCCCAATCGGACCAAACGTATCACACCCCTTGCCCTTGTCCCAACTACCGCCGCGTTCAAGCTGGTAGCTGCGCTCGGACACATCGTTAACAATGACGTACCCCGCAACGTGCGACAGTGCATCATCTTTGCTGACGTAGCGAGCTGTCTTGCCAATGACGATCCCCAGCTCAACTTCCCAATCGGTTTTCTTGGAATCCCGCGGCAGGATAATATCGTCATTCGGCCCGCTGACCGAGCTGTTAGCCTTCATGAAAATGATAGGTTCGTCGGGAATTTTGGCGCCTGTTTCCTCGGCGTGATCGAAATAATTCAGACCAATGCCGATGAACTTCCCAACCTGGGCGACCGGGCAACCCAGCCGCGGATTCCCATCAACAAGAGGCAGATTGCTTTCAGTCAGGCTAGTGAGCTTGTGGAGTTGGTCGGGATGCAACACGTCGCCGGTCAGGTCGGCAACCACACTGGACAAATCGCGAAGGCTGCCCTTGGAATCGATGAAGCCTGGCCGCTCGGCGCCTGCATTTCCATACCGTACGAGTTTCATAAGCCTACCCCTGAATCTAGCCTAAATGACGAGTTCGCGTGAAATGCCGCGGACATCCATCTCATAATCGAGATATTCAACGGGTGGCCGACTGTAATGCCAAACCAGGTTGGTGGTGCCGCCGATATGTTTGACCAGAGTATCTTGTATAAATGGGTGAACATTATATTTCGTATAAAGACCCACCGCCGAGGCATCCGTCCAATTGAACCCTAGCAATGAAAGCCGTCGTTCCATTTCCTGACGCACCCATACTGCCTTCTCGTGAATGCCTTCCGGACTTTGATCTCCAAGCCGAATCGTATGTTCCAGGTAGCTTCCTTTGCCTTCCGGTGCCTCGGCGCTGCCCGCGACTACAAACCCCCCTTGTTCATCCTCGTTGGCTTCTACCGTATACGAGAAAGCGAAGAAGCTAGGCGTTGAAGGTGCGTCGACAATAGGACACACATTGGTTCTAGCGATTGGATTTTTTCCATCGCACAACACGTCCCACAATTGAAGGGGATCAACATATTGCCGATTAAAGACCGCAAACGACTCTTCGTTGAACGGTTTGGGAGACCGGAGTTCGCACGCACACAACGCCTGCATTGGGCGCCCCAGCGACTCCAGGTGCTTTCGGATCCGCTCGAACCCCTCGCTCAAAGAAACCGGCCGCTTGAAGGCTGCTCGTTCGATGCGATAGCCCGGCTCTGCTGCTACGCCTCCTGAATACTGAAACACGCCTTCGATATAGCGATACCCGCCCCTTTCATTTACCGCAACCTTAGACATCCGAAACTCCTGCCTTAACAATCATTAATTCGTAATTTTTTATATTTCGCTCTTGTCGTGCTGCCCACATCGCGACAGGCTGCAAATCCACAGCAGCTATCCCATGTACAAGCCACCGTTCACACTAATTGTTTGACCCGTCATATACGAAGCTGCATCGCTTCCTAAAAACAACGCAACGTTTGCAACCTCCTCCGGCGTCCCAAACCGACTTAAGGGCGTCATGCCGATCAATCTTTGTTTCATGTCTTCTGGCCACGCCGACACCATATCGGTTTCGATGTCGGCGGGTGCGATGCAATTGACTCTTATTTTCTTATCGGCCAATTGTCTGGCCAGAGATCGCGTTAAGCCCAACAGCGCCGATTTCGACGATACGTAAGCGGGCCCAGTCGCGGCGCCACCGATCTGCGCGGCAACCGAGGAAACATTAATGATGCTTCCCCCTCGCTGGCTTGCTTGCATCGCTTTGGCCGCCTCCCGCGAGCACATAAACGGGGCACGAATGTTTACAGCATGCACGTACTCCCAATCGTGCGCTTCTGTTTCCCACATGTTATTTGGCCCCAGAACGCCCGCGTTGTTAACGAGGATATCCAGGCGTCCAAACTCTTGTACGGTCGCGGCGACCACGTCGGATGGGGCCGATATCTCGCTGAGGTAAGCCACGATGGGCTTGCACCCTGAGGTGCTGTCGAGCTGTTTACACGCAGCATCCAAGCTTTCTTGTGTGCGGCCTGTGAACGCCACTTGCGCACCGTGGGCGAGATATGCTTTGACGATGGCAAGCCCGATCCCACGAGTGCCGCCGGTAACTAGAGCTACTTTCCCGTTTAGGTTGAGCAAGTTCATAGCCTCTAGTTATTACTTTTTATTGATGACGATCTGGTTTCCGGCTTCTACATGGATGCGTCGCTTTTGCGGATCCCGAATGATGCCTTTTGGATCTTTACCTTGTTCCAGATCTTTATGGGCATTTTCTAACAGTCTCCGATACATCACGATGCCGCGATCGGTGGTCGCAAGGTGCTCCTTCGCGTGAACCGCAATCGGACGCTGACTCACCTGAGCCTGACAGTCGTCCGGTTCTCTTTGCATGTCTTCGTACGTCTCATGTTTGGGGGTGGTTCCGCTGGTGCGACCAACCGGCGCCGTTTGCAGTGCTGATGGCACAACCTTGCCGTCGACGATTCGTAAAGCCTCGATGTGAAAGCCGATGGTATGGGTGTCGTCTACCGGAACCCACCAGCCGATGACTCGGGCTTGCTCAGTGTGTTCATCCTCGGAGACCAGCGCCTCGGAGACCGCCCTCACATTGGGCATGAAGATTTCTTGCACGCGGATAAAGGTACGGCCTCCTTCCAGGGAGGACGTCCGGATATATTTCATCCCGTACTCGGTTTCTTTGAAGTCGAGCTGAGGAATCGCGGCGTACGCGTTCGTAAAGTGGGTCGTGCTGATGGAAGAATGCAGGAATGCAGTATGAACTGGATCCATGACGTTTTCCTGAATCTGCAGCCAATTGCATTCCGCGATCTCACCACGGCTATTATTTCGATATGCGACCAGGGTGGTATTGCTTTGCTCGAGAGCGTCGTGCAAGGGGAACTCGGGCATTAAATCGGGGGGGCCCATATAGACGAAAACCAGTCCGCCGAACTCAAGCGCCGGATACGCCGGTTGCGGCGACTTGTCTTTGAAGCGACCGCCATCGGGCTCACCCGGCTGATCCAGACATTCGCCCGTAACGGAGAACAGCCAGCCGTGATAACAGCAGCGAATACCGTCTTCTTCGATGCGGCCGAACTCCAACGATGCGCCTCGGTGTGAACAGTGCGTATCCATCACACCGACCCGGCCTTTGCGATCGCGAAACGCGACCAGGTCTTCTCCGAGAATTCGGATTCGCTTAGGAAGGTCGCCGAGCTCGGAAGAAAGGCACACCGGTTGCCAAAAGCGACGCATCAGTTCGCCCATAGGCGTCCCGAACCCCACCCGAGTGAGCCGCTCATTCTCCTTTGGGACATTCGCAATCTTTCCATAGCCTGAAGTTTTCACTGCGAGCGTAGGCCCGTGCTCTGCGGAGAACGCCTTTGTCGTATCGGCTAATGCGGAAGTCGTGGTGGTTGTCATCGTATCCTCCTGATTTAAAGTTTCTGTTTCTGGGCGCGGACGCGCTTCACTCTTTTCCAATGTCGAGCTCTTTCGCTAACCACGTGAAGTACCGGCGCCATTCAGCAAGTTCTCGCCCCACCTCGTTGGAGTTGAGAGCACTCACCTGATAGCCGTTTCGTTGTGCGAATTCCTTAAAGCCCGGACTATTTACTGCCTGCAGAAATGCGGACTCGAGTGTCTTCAATACTTCGGGATCCACATTTTTGGGCGCGGAAATGAACAGCATGACACCCATGGTGGTGTCGTACCCGAGTTCTCCCGTGGTTGGCACATCGGGAAAGAGACTGATTCGTTCCTTAGCAAATACGGCTAATGGTCTAACCTTGTTTGCATGAACAAAGGTTGCCACGGCAGCTGGAGCTGCCACCACGCCATCGACGTGGCCGCCCAGCATGAGAGTCACCGCTGCACCCGTCCCCCCGCTGACCGGCACCGGCTCGATATCCACGTCGGCAAGATGGTTTAATTCGCGCAGGTTTAAATCGGTGCCAGTGAAAGGGCCGGCGGTTGATATTCGGATGGCCCCGGGGTTGTTTCGTGCGCCCTACACCAGATCGTTCAGAGTCTTGTAGGAGAGTCTGCCGGTACCACCAGCACATTGGGAATATCTACTACCTTCGCAATAGGCTGGAAGTCTTCAGGACCGCTGTAGGGCAAAGACATGCGAAGGGGCTGAAAGACGGTGGATATGTTGTCTCCAACCAAGAGCGTGTAACCATCCGGCATCGCGCGATACAAATCGCTGGTACCTATCGTGGCGGAGGCGCCGGGCTTGTTATGAATGACGAGCTGTACGTTGACAACTTTGGCTGCTTCGGTGGTAAGCATGCGCGCGGCAATGTCGGTGGCGCCGCCAGGACCAAAAGGAACAATCACCGAGAGCGGGCGCGAAGGAAAGTTATCGGCCTGGACGCCCCCTGCCAGCAGCATCACAGAGACGCCGAGCAAGCTGCGTACGATTTGACCCCTTAGCCAGGTTTTCATGCTGTCTCCTCGAATATCTATCACAGCCGGGGTCGGGTGATATTCAGCATCATGAGTACAGCTCGGCGACCACTACTTTATGCCGTCAAAAGATCGGCCTTCCATCGACCTTCCCTGACCGCACTCTCCATAAGCTCAAGCAATATCTCGTACACATGGCGTGCCGCCAACGACATGGTGTGCAAGCGCGAGGTACACAAGAATGCAGTACGCCGGAGAGTTTTGTCTTCTAGTAGGACGCTATCAACCTCCAAACTGCGCTGGGCTTCCGCGACCCCACAGGCAGGCACCACGGAATATCCGAGCCCTGCTTTAACCGCAGCGAGCAGCAGTCCAGCGTCATTGATCTCCGCAGCGACGTGGGCCCGAAGGTCGGCTTCCGCGAGCGCCTTCTCGATGCGTTCGCGTATGCTGTTGGGGCGACTCAGGAGCAAGAGAGGTCGCGCCGCCACCTCTTGTATCGACATTTTGCGCGAACTGTCTAAGGTGTTAGGTGGACCGATAAAGTACAAGGGCTCGTTTAGCACGGGTCGCATTTCCAAGCCGCTGCTTGCCTGATCATCGAAGACCACGGTGAGCTCCAGTTTCCCTTCTGCCAACAGGCTGGCCAACACGGGGCTGGGGCCGCCGATGATTTCAAGCCGCACCGCCGGCAGGCGCGCTTTGACTTGCTGCAACAGCGGCATGCCGAGCGGGGTAGA
>CAZMVM010000188.1:0-6246 GCA_964569785.1 uncultured Pigmentiphaga sp.
CTTGCTTGGAGGACCTGCAAGTGCGCCCTGCAGTGCGTGCGATGGTGCTCAAAGGCAAAGGGTGCAAGGCTTTTAGCACCGGTTCTGATCTGCGAGAAGTCCATGACCTGATCCATACCCAGGAAGGTCTGCGGCAGAAACTCGAAGACGACAACACCGTGTTTGACCGTCTGGCGGCCTTTCCCAAACCCGTGATCGCAGCTGTCGAAGGGCTGGCGCTGGGCGGCGGACTCGAACTCGCGTGCTGTTGCGACCTCATCGTCTGCGCAAGCAATGCACGGCTCGGTCTTCCCGAGATTCAGTTAGGTGCCTTCCCGGGCACGGGCGGTACTGTTCGCGTCACCCAGCGCATTGGCATCGGCCGTGCCAAACAGTTGATGATGCTGGGCCGCAACATCGACGCGGAACGTGCGTTGGCATGGGGCCTCGTCGATTTTCTTGCCGAACCTGGTCAGGCGACGACGATGGCAGAGACGCTCGCGCAGGAGCTGGCTGCGGGGCCGTTACTTGCGCTGCGCTACTGCAAGGAAGCAATATCGGCAGCCTATGACCTGCCGCCCGCCGATGCGATCGACGTGGCGATCGATCTGGGCGCCCGGCTCGGACGCTCCGCCGAACTCTTAGAAGGGCTGACCGCCTTCTTGCAAAAGCGCAAACCGCAGTTTCTGGAATGAATTGCAGGTCGCGTGGCGCAGTCATTGGAGCGCATCATGGGTCTTTCCCTTGCCTTGGCTCAGCAGATCACCAATCTCCACTACGACGATCTGCCGGCCGCAGTCGTTGAAACAACGCGGCTTAGCATTCTGGACACAATTGGCGTCTCGTTGGCAGCCTGCACGCTTGGCGAGGTCACAGCCGCCTTCGCTGACCTTGCTCAGAACAATCCTGCCGGAGCTTCCACCGTGATCGGGTTTGGCATTAAGTGCAGTGCCGACATGGCGGCCTTCGTAAATGGGTCGATGGCGCACGCGCTCGACTATGAAGACACCCACGATGCGGGGCTCGTCCACCCTACGGGTACTGCCCTCTATGCAGCCCTCGCAGCCGCGCAAGAGCGAGGCAATGTCAGCGGCGCGCAGTTGGTAACCGCCGTCGCAGCGGGTGCCGACCTCACGTGTAGACTCGCATTGGCACTCGATGATGAAACGCGCTTTGGGTGGTCAATTCGCCCCCTCCTGGGCGCATATGGTGCGGCAGCCGCGGCCGGCAAAGTATACGGACTGTCCGCCGAGCAAATGGTCCAGGCCTTCGCATTCGCATTTTGCCAAGCCACTTCAAGCAGCGGTTTCATGAGCGATTCGCGTTCGCATTGGCGCGCAATGCGCGATGCGTTCGCGGCTCGTGCCGGCGTCATCAGCGCGCAGCTTGCTCTGCGTAACGTCCACTATTACGACGGACCCATTGAGGGTGCACAAGGCTTATATGCTCAGTACGTGCAAGGGCGTTACGACCCGGCCCGCATCGTTAAAGACTTGGGCCAGGTGTTCGAGGGCGCCAATGTAAGTTTCAAACCATGGCCATCCTGCCGAGGCACCCATGCGTTCGTCGAGGCCGCCATCACGCTGGTCAAACATCACGCCCTTTGCCCTCAGCATATTCAGCGCATCGACGCCCGTGTCAGTCCGCTTTTCCGCGTGCTGACTGAACCCATCCAGCAGAAGCGTCGTCCTGCCACCGCAAACGATGCCAAATTCAGTCTTCCTTACACGCTTGCCATTGCTCTGCTGCGCCAACGAGTTGGTCTCGCTGACTACCTGCCGGACTCCCTGACCGACCCCACCGTGCTTGCATTAGCAGACAAAGTTGAATGTACCGTCGATGTAGGGCTTGGTCTTGCAGATTCTTTACAGGGAACGCTGACGCTGCATATGGCCGATCAGTGTCAATTTCAGCAAACCGTAAGTACGCCCCTAGGACACCCCACACGCCCGCTTTCACTCCAGCAGCTCGAGCAGAAATTCTTGGAGTGTGCGTCCTACGCTCCTCCGGCCAGTGCTGAGCACATCGGTCGATGGCTCGAACGATTGAAAAACATCGATGCCTTGAACGACGTACAGAACTTGTTTGGCTAGACAAACCATGAACACAGATAGCACAGTGAAGCAAGCCACTGCCCCTTACCGGAAGATTGCGCTAGGCCCGCGTGACGTCGAGGTCGTACACGAGCCCGACGGCGTCATCCGGATTAAGTCGACACACGTCCTGGGTAATTATCCCAACAAACTCAGTGACCGGTTCACTGAGATCGCAGCGCAGTACCCCGATCGCGTTTTTTTGGCGATGCGTGACGAGACGATACAATGGCGCACTATCACATATAGCGAAGCAGAAGAACATATTTTGCGCCTGGCGTCGGCCCTGCTCCACCGCAATGTGTCAGCGGAACGCCCTTTAGCGATTCTATCGGGCAGTGGTATCGAACATGCGTTACTCGCATTTGCCGCCATGTACATCGGTGTGCCCTATTGTCCGGTGACACCTGCATACTCCTTGTTGTCAACAGACTACCTGAAGCTTCAGCACGTAATCGACCTGCTGACACCGGGGCTGATCTATGCAGAAGACGGTCCGCCTTTTGAGATGGCCATTCAGCGTACAGTCGCTGCCGACGTCGAAGTTGTGACCTCGCGCAAGCCGCTCAAGTCGCGCGCGACGACCCCGTTTGCTGAGCTGCTGGCTACCCCGGTGGATCCCGAGATATTCGCGGCAAACCGCACGGTCGGGCCAGACACGGTGGCGAAGATTCTTTTTACCTCGGGCTCTACGGGGTTTCCTAAGGGGGTGATCAACACCCAGCGCATGTTGTGTAGCAACCAGCAAATGTTCATCGAGTCGCTGCCTGCATTTGTGCAACCCCATCCGGTGATTGTCAGCTGGCTGCCCTGGCACCATACATCGGGAAGCAACCAAATACTTGGACTGACAGCGTACTGCGGTGCGTCCCTTTATATCGACGATGGCAAGCCCACCCGAGCCGAAATCGCTAAAACGGTGGCCAATTTGATGGATGTGGCGCCCACCGTGTATTTCAGCTTGCCGCGCGGCTTCGCCGAACTCATTCCTTACCTGCGTCAAAGCCGCCAGTTGCGCGAAACATTTTTCTCGCAGCTACAGCTGTTCTATTACTCGGGCGCCTCGCTGCCAGGTTCGCTGGTTGCCGATCTCGATGAAATTTCCGTTGCAACCTGCGGCGAACGGATCCCGATGATGTGCGGGTACGGCTCAACTGAGACCGCACCTTTCGCACTTTGCGCGAATTGGCTTACGAGCGAAACCGGACTGGCCGGATTGCCTGTGCCCGGGGCGGAACTGAAACTCGTTCCCCACGGCGATAAGTTTGAAGCACGCGTGCGAGGTCCCATGATCACCCCGGGTTACTGGCGACAGCCAGAACTTACCAACCAGCTTTTCGACGAGGAAGGTTACATCCACATGGGCGATGCCCTGTCGTTCGTGGACAAAAAAGATGTCAGCCGGGGCCTTGCCTTCGACGGACGCCTCGCCGAGGACTTCAAACTGTCGACTGGAACCTGGGTAAATGTGGCATCGTTACGTAATCGCTGGATAACCGAAGGCTACCCTCTCATTCAGGATATTATTATTGCTGGCGAGAACCGTGATGAGGTTGGCGGCCTGATCGTTCTGGACGTCCAGGGTTGCCAGGACTTCCTGCACGATCGTACGCTTGTTGAGCCTACCCGACTTGCCCAGCATCCCGAAATCCGAAACGTCATTCAGAACTTGCTCAACGCCCTGGCCGCACGGAACACAGGCAGTTCAACTTACGTGGCGCGCGCGATTATTCTAGAGGATCCACCCAGCAATACCACCGGCGAGCTCACCGACAAAGGCTCGATCAACCAGCGAGCGGTGATCAAGAATCGCGCGCCACTCATCGAGCAGCTTTACGCATCCAGCCCGGGCCCGCTCGTGTTTCTGCCTCGATGAGGGCGCCGATGGTTCGCTTCCGGCTACAGCAAAACGTAATACCGGATCACATTACCCGTTTCAAGACGCGCACCTATACCGACGAAGACATGGCGAGTGAGCCAGTCGTGTTTTCCTGGGGGCGTTTCGAATGTGGGCGTGCAGCGGAAATAGTACAGACTCGGATCTACTGTTTCGCCTGGCGGTAAGCGGTAGAGCTTGTCCATGACATCGGGTGGTCCATGGCGGTAACCGCGGTTCTGAATGTATATCAGTGTACCGTCTTCTTCCTGCATGAAGTACCTGGCGTCGAAACAAAACACACCATCCGTACGTACATGGGGAAACTCGCCGCCATGATCGAGCACTTTGCCGCGTAGACGGGGGCCTTCGAACTCACCGCCAAGTACCGGCACCGACAACCGCGCACCGCCTACCGGGGGATTGTCGAGGCGCAACCGCGGGGCCAATTGCAAACGCGTCTCAAAAGCGAATTCAAACCTAGGTTCCATCCTATTGTCTCCACAAAGCTGATACCCAACTTGCATCTTCACGAACTTTGTTTATTCATGGTAAGTAGTCGGCGCGGAACACCACGTCATGCATAAAAGGGACAACAGGCCCTGGTGGTCATACTGATACGCCGATGTCAGCTTATGTCACGTGTCGTGTTTCCATACGACAGCGCGATCCAACATGAGCCCGTATGCTCCAAAAGATAAGCAGAAAAGAATCTCAATAGAAATTCCTAGGAGACACTTATGCGCCTTACACGACGTCGCGTTCTTTCCTGCCTGTCGATCGTTGCCCTTGCCGCCGCAGCCCCTGCGGTCAGCGCGCCGGCAGACTATCCCGATAAACCTGTACGCATCGTGGTGCCAGTAGCCCCTGGTGGCGCGACAGACATTCTTGCCCGCCAGCTCGGCCAGCACCTGGCCGAAGTGATGAAACAACCGGTCATCATCGAAAACAAGCCAGGCGGCAGCGGAACCATTGCAGCGCAATACGTTATCAATTCGGCACCCGACGGCTACACCCTGCTCCTGGGGGCTATGGACCTGGCCAGCAATCCTCACTTGCTGCCTAACCTCAGCTTTCGTCCCATGCACGACCTGACGCCCATCGCCGCGCTGACACTCGGGTCGCTCGTACTGGTTATCAACCCCGCCGTAATCCAGGTGAACACCCTGCAAGAATTCATCGACGCGGCCAAGGCCAACCCCGGCAAGTTCACTTTCGGATCGGCCGGCAATGGCAACGTGACTCATCTTTTCGCCGAGATGTTCAAACGGAAGGCGGGTGTGGACATTCTGCACGTTCCCTATCGCGGTACTGGCCCTGCACTGACCGACCTGCAAAGTGGACAAATCGTGATGATGATCGCAGGACGCGCCAGCACGCTACCTCTGGTGAAGGACGGCCGGTTGAAGGCCCTTGCCATGACCGGCAAAGAAGGCCATTCCACTTTCCCAGGTGTACCTACATTTTATGAAGCAGGGCTTCCCATCCCGGAAACGGATCTCGGTGCCTGGACAGGCATTTTTGGACCTCCTGGTATGCCCGAAGAACTCGTCAACAAAATCAGTCAGTACATTAACACCGTATTGGTGAAGGACGACTTCAAAGCAAACCTGGAAGTGATAGGCATGGATGTTGACCCGGGGTCGCCACAGATTCTGGCAGACCGCTTAAAGAGCGAGACCGAAAAATGGGGTGAACTCATCAAAGCGGCCAACATATCGTTGAATTAACAAGGGAAGCACACGACTCCATCGGTAGCGGCACTGTTCATGATGAGCGAAGGAGTTCAGCTACTGCCGATGGAAGTCATCGCTCGTCTTGCACGGCGAGCGATGACGATGCCGCCGCGACCAGCCGTTGCGACTCAACTTCAACCAGCCGCGCCGCACTAAAGGCGATCTGACGCCCGAGTTTCTCAACGTGGGCGATGACCACAAAGTCGCCAACCCTCGCGGGCGCCATCATGTTCACATTCAGGCTGATGGTGGCACACGTCTTGCCATACTCCAACCTTGAAAGAACGGCCATTGCCATGCCGATGTCAAGCATACTGGCAAGCGTGCCTCCGCCCACGAACCCATTACCCTGAACCGATGTTTCAGGCGCGGTGAATTGCAAGGTGATCTTCCCCGGGGCACCTTCCAGGAACACTGCGGCTAAATGCTGCATTGCTGGATTGATGTTCAGTGCTATCCCCGATTGCCCCTGTGCAATAGCATCCACGATGGCTGCACGTGTAAGGTTGTCTCGCCCGCTCGATGTCATATTCTCGTTGGCCCGTGTGTCCAGTATTGCGCC
>CAZMVM010000189.1:0-6241 GCA_964569785.1 uncultured Pigmentiphaga sp.
TCGTGCAAACTCTTCTTCACGTTGCAGCTCAAGAATTTGCTGTTCTGTAGCCAGGTTCTTGCGCTGAATCGCGACGAGTGAGTCACGCTCGATTTCGTTACGCATCTTTCGGCGATCTTCGATTTCAGACGTGAGCTTGGTCAGACCTGCAGCATCAAATGCATTGTTTGGATTGAAGAACTCGCGCGATGCCTGGTCGAGTTTGGACAACGATACGCTGTCGATCTCGAGGCCGCTGGCATCAAGGCCCATGGACGCCAGCTGTCGGACTCGTTCGGCGTATTCTCCCCGGTTTTCATGCAGCTGCTCCATCGTGCGTTCTGCCGCAGCTGTGCGAAGTGCATCATTAAACCGCGCTTCGAACAGTTGTCGCATTTCGTCTATGGATAAGGTCTTTCTTCCTAAAGTCCGAGCCGCCGCTGCCACGGATTTCTTGTCTGGAGAGACCCGAACATAGAAATCGGCTTGCACGTTTATGCGCAGGCGATCTTGTGTTATGAGGGCATCCTGATCAAAGTGCGACACGCTCATGCGCATGGTGCCCATGTGGATCCGGGTAACCTCATGCAGCACCGGTATGACGAAAGCTCCGCCTGATATGGCCACCTTTTCGCCAAGGAATCCGGTGCGCACCAACGACAGCTCGGTGGTAGAGCGCTGATATAAGTATGAAAGTATTAACCATAAGATTGCTATACCGATAATGATCGCAACAATGGTTACCAGAGATGCAACTAAACTGGACTGCATGGATGTCTCCTGAAGCTTGGTCTTTTAATTTGGGGGCAACTTTGAATACGGGCTTAATCTGGCTCAACTATCATTTTCAGGCACTTCAAGAACAAGAGCCGAAACTCCTCGGGCAGGCGTTCAAGCACCTTTTGTTCGACGATAGCGTCACGCGGCATTACCCGGTTTAATAACTCGGCTCCGGCGGGCGCCAAATAAAGTCTGTATGCGCGGCGATCAAATTGGTCCTTCTCGCGCCGGATCAATTCGCAACTGACGAGACGCTTGATCATCTCGGCCACCGTATTGCGATCCATAAACAGAAAGTCAGCAAGCGTGTTCTGATTGGCTCCCGGGTGCTGGTAAATAATGATTAGCGCTGCCTTTTGTCGCGGGGTCAGCGATTCGTCCGCGAATTCTTTTGCGAAGATGTCTTCGGCAACGAAATGAGCCCGCCGCAACAGGTGCGATGCCACCTCGTCAAGCGCAAATTCGTCCAGCAGCCTCCGGGTTGTCGGAGACAACAGGTGGCTGGCGTCAGGGGCTGTATTCGTGTGCTTGCTAGCGTCGTTGTCCGGAGGCGGTAGTCCGTTGGCGTCGTCCATATCAGCGGAATAATTGAGGTGATATAGAAAGTCTTTTCCCGAGATTTAGTACGTAAGCATACATTATGGGATGAAATCTCGAGTATTGGAAATATGCCATCAAGCGTTGCCTACGTGCAGGAAATTTGAATGAAAGCCCGCCAAATACCGGGAAAACACCTACTGAAACGGGCATTGGGTTTTGTTGACGTCCAGAAAGTAGCTACCTATACTTTCCTTCAACTAAGTGGCTTCGGCCTACAAAAAATATACTGTGTACGTATTAATTCATAACGCGGGAGGATGACATGTCTCAGGGTGAAATCATCGCTAGTTTCTTGGCGCCCCATCCGCCTCATCTGGTTTATGGCGAGAACCCACCCCAGAACGAGCCCCGTTCGCAAGGCGGTTGGGAACCTTTGCGTTGGGCGTACGAACGGGCTCGAGCCAGCCTCGATGCCATGAAGCCCGATGTGCTTCTGGTTCATTCTCCGCATTGGATCACTTCGGTAGGACACCATTTCTTGGGTGTGCGTCAGCTTTCCGGAAAGTCGGTAGACCCGATATTTCCCAACTTGTTTCGCTACGACTTTTCTCTTGATGTTGACGTCGAGCTGGCTGAGGCCTGTTGCGAAGAGGGGCGCAAGGCCGGGCTGGTAACCAAGATGATGCGTAACCCGAATTTTCGGGTTGATTACGGAACCATCACCACCTTGCACATGATTCGCCCACAATGGGATATCCCCATCGTCGGGCTTTCAGCAAACAACACGCCTTATTACCTGAACACCAAAGAAGGCTTGGGCGAGATGGAAGTGTTGGGCAAGGCAACTCGCGAGGCCATTCGCAAGACAGGTCGCCGCGCGGTGTTGCTCATATCCAATACCCTGTCGCATTGGCATTTTCACGAAGAGCCCGAAATCCCCGAAGACATGTCCCGAGAGCATCCCCAAAATATGGCTGGATACCAATGGGACATGCGCATGATCGAACTCATGCGTAAAGGCCGCATGCAAGAGGTGCATAAACTGCTGCCGCAGTTCATTGAAGAGGGGTTTGCCGAAGTTAAGTCCGGAGCATTTACCTGGGCTCATGCCGCAATGGGCTATCCCGAGATTCCGGCCGAGCTATACGGTTATGGCACTGTCATCGGCACAGGCAATGCCGTGATGGAATGGAACCTGCGTAAAGCCGGCTTGTCGATGCTCGATGAACCCGCCTTGGCGTAACTGTCTGGCGTGTCCGACGAAAACTACTAAAACGAGAGCTCGTATCTGAATGACTGTTGTATCTGCGTTTCTTGTTCCCGGCTCGCCGTTGCCTCTCTTGAATTCGACAGCCCCGGGATGGGGTCGATTGGCATCGGCTGTGCGCCGTGCAGGCCGGTCTTTGGCCGCCTCGCATCCCGATGTCATCTTGGTGTATTCAACCCAGTGGTTTGCCGTCCTTGATCAACTCTGGCTGACTCGTCGACGTAGCACCGGTTTGCATGTTGACGAAAACTGGCATGAGTTCGGCGACATGCCTTACGACATTCACGCCGATGCCGAAGCAGCCGAAGCGTGTGTTGCCGGGTCCCCCACGGTTGGCGTCCACGCAAAAGGGGTCGACTACGACGGATTTCCGATCGATAGCGGAACCATCACAGCATGCACCTTATTGGAAATCGGTACCCCTCAGCGCCCCTTGGTCGTAGGGTCCAATAATCTGTATCACGACAGTGCAACGACTGAAAAGCTGGCTGCTATGGCGGTTGATGCGATCAAGGGCCAGGGAAAGCGAATTGCGGTGGTCGGAGTTGGCGGTCTTTCGGGCTCAATCTACCGCGAGCAGATTGATCCGCGTAACGACAAGATTCATAACCCTACCGATGATCGATGGAATCGGCAAATTCTTCGGTTGATCGAGTCCGGAGACGTCAGTGAATTGCGTGCTGCCTTGCCTGGGTTCGTGCAGGAATCTCGAGCTGATATGGGAATGAAGCACCTTCACTGGATTCTCGGCGCGTTGGGCGGGCGCTTCCAGGGCGCTCGGGTACACGACTACAACGCGGTATACGGAGCAGGCGCCGCAGTTATTGAATTCACACTCTAAGTGCCAATGGGCCGTTGGCTGGCAACATGACATTCAGCAAGCGGTAGGCAAAAACACACACTGGAGACAACATGAAAATCCCTTTGAAGCAGCTGGTATTGGCGCTTGGCAGTATTGCAGCGATGTCCGGAACCACTGCATACGCACAAGAGTGCAGCATTACAGTCGGACGAGTGGTCCCCATCACGGGGCCCTTGGCCGATTATGGAAAAGCGACGCCCTGGACTGATCAGAACAAGATCAACGCCCTTAACGAAGCTGGTGGTCTCAAGGTAGGCGACCAGATGTGCAAGGTCGATTTCAAGATATACGACAGCAAGAGTACGGTTGCCGGATCGGCCGAGGCGGCAACCCGCGCAATTCTTTCCGACGAGGTTGATTTCCTGTTGGCCCAGGGAACGCCCGACACCACCAATGCTCCCTCAGATTTGTGCGAGCGCTACAAGGTGCCGTGCGTCACGTCGAACACCCCGGTTGAGGCGTGGCTGTATGGTCCCGATGGAAAGCCCAAAGATTACAACTACACTTTCCACATGTTCTTTTCGGTCCCCGACCTGGTGGCGAACCATGTCGGCATGATCAAGTCATTGCCTGGCGGGTTCAACGGAAAAATCGGTTATCTGTATCCGAATGATCCCGATGGCACCGTGTTCGCTTCACTCTTTGATCCCGCATTCAAGAACGAGGGTTGGGAGCCCGTCGACCCGGGTCGCTTCGCTCAGGGCCTGCCCGATTTCACTTCGGTTATCAATCAGTTCAAACGCAATCGCGTAGAGGTTGTTGCCGGGGTGTTGGCACCGCCCGATCTGCAGAACTTTTTGCAGCAGGCAGCCCAGGTCAACTTCAAGCCCAAGATGTACGTCATTGACAAAGGCACGGGCTACCCGGAGCCAATGGAGGCACTCGGCCAGGTCGGATATGACATCCTTAGCGTCAACTTCTGGTCACCCGCGTTCCCGGGTGAATCGAAATTTGGTGGCTATGACGGGCAGCGTCTGGCAGATGCGTACGAAAAAGCCAATGCCGGCAAACAGTACATTCCTCCTTTAGGTTACGACGACGCGTCCTACGACGTATTGTTCGACGCCATCCAGCGTGCAGGCACCACTGATCGAGAGGCCGTACGCGAGGCGCTAAGCAAAACCAAATTGTCTACTGTTGTTGGCGATGTTTCGTTCAATGAGCAGAATTATTCGGTTCAACCTTTGGGTGGCGCCCAGTGGCGGTACGATGAATCGCAGAGAAAGCTGGTCAAAGAAAACGTCTACAACGAAGTCTACCCAAGCGTGAAGAAAACCGCCGAAATGCGACGTTACCAAGACTAGACAGCTTATTCATGTAGTTTGTAAAAAAGGCCGGCACCGCTGTTTGAACAGCGGATGTTCCGGCCTGTTCCTGGATTGATGGCACTGAGTGACGGTTTGGACGTTCCGATGAACAAAATAGCAGCAACGCGCGGGTTGAGACCATGAGCGCACTTCTCTCCGTCCAGGGCCTGAGCAAGTCATTCGGAGCCATTCATGTCGCCAGCGAAGTGTCGTTCTCTGTCAACGAGGGCGAGATACTCGGCGTCATAGGGCCAAACGGGGCGGGTAAGACAACGCTGTTTGGCATGCTCTCGGGCCATGTCACGCCTTCAGCCGGCAGGGTCTATTTTCGTGATCGCGATGTGACCGGTTTGCCGCCGCAGGACAGGGCGCGCTTGGGAATAGCTCGAACCTATCAGGTTCCCAGGCCATTCGGGCAGATGACAGTGTTCGACAACCTTCGTGTTGCTGCCACTTTTGCCGGTGGCATGAAGCAGGCCGAGGCCGTCGATTGGGTTGAACGCACTTTAGGAATCACTGGTCTGGTCCGTTTCGCAGATGTGCTGGCAGGACGTTTGCCGTTGTTGGTACGCAAGCGTCACGAGCTGGCACGCGCGCTTGCCATGAAGCCCAAGTTGCTTCTGATCGACGAAGTCGCCGCAGGTCTCACCGAGCACGAGCTAAATGATTTCATTGCGCTGATCCGGCGCATCCGGGACATGGGCATCACTGTCATTTGGATTGAACACGTGATGAAAACCATGTTGACGGCTACTGATCGACTATTGGTTCTTGCGGGCGGAAAAGCGCTGGCAATCGGTGAACCTGCCGAAGTGATCAAGTTACCAGAGGTGAAGCGTGTCTACTTTGGCCAATGAGCATCAACGAGTTCCGCCGGTTCTGCGTGTTTCCAGCCTTTCAGCCTATTACGGCGAAATGCGCGCTATTTATGATATTTCACTCGAGCTGCAGCCCGGCGACGTGCTGGCAGTAATTGGCGCGAACGGAGCAGGGAAATCCACCTTTTTGAAGTCAATCACTGGTCTGATGAACCAGGGGGCGCGCTCGCGCATACAGGGGCGCGTGGAGTTCTTGGGCCAGCGTGTCGAGGAGTGGACCACGCCACAGATTGTCGATGCTGGCATGACTCTAGTCCCAGAAGGGCGTCGCCTTTTTGCACGAATGACGGTCGAGGACAATCTCTTGGCGGGGGCTTACCTGACCCGTTGTCGTGCAAATATCGCCGACAAGCTCGACGAGATCTATACGCTGTTTCCCAGGTTGCAGGAAAGGCGCAAACAGCTGGTCTCGCAGATGTCGGGCGGAGAACAGCAAATGGTCGCGATCGGTCGTGCATTGATGTCGTCGCCAAAACTATTGGCTTTCGATGAATTGTCGTTGGGTTTGTCTCCCGCGATGGTTGACGAGATCTACCTCAAGCTCAAGCAAATCATTGCCAAGGGAACCACTTCAATCATCGTGGAGCAGGATCTCAAGCGCGCTCTGCGTTCCTGCACCCGGTTTTGC
>CAZMVM010000190.1:0-6210 GCA_964569785.1 uncultured Pigmentiphaga sp.
TCATGTGCGCTTTTATACCCAGCGCGGATTCTGAAAAAACATCTTCCCAAGGCTTAGGCGGCTCTATCTCGAGCGAGCATGATTTCACCCCACAAATTGGATGTATGGCCTAGGTGTGGAGTGCTTACAAGTCATTGCGCAAGAGAAATTCCCCGTGCGTGATAGCAGCGTGAAACCCTCCGTATCATGGGTCTAGCCCTATCCGTAATGCTCACGCGCTGTTGAATGGCCGCTACGGCGGCTAACAGAGCAGTACGGCGTAGTCGGAAAGGACACAGAAGCTCACGGTGGCACGACTAAGAGCCGCAATTAACAGGACGACTGTAGGTATAACAATATGAAAGAGGGCCGCTAGCACAACGCTGCGGCCCTTCTTACTGCGTGGGATGAGGATCGTGGTCTGGGCTGTTAGGATCTTGCTGGATCACTTGGGTTCACCGCCCCCCGGCAGACCTGGCCACGCATCTTGTTGTTTTGCGTCTTATTGTGCAGCGTCCTTGAGCTTCTTCAATGCACGTGCCTTGATACGTACCGAAGCGGGTTTGGCGTCGAACCAGCGCTCCTCGCCGGTAAATGGGTCTCGACCAAAGCGACGCTTCTTGGCGGGAACTTGCTGGACGGTAATCTTCATGAGCCCAGGCAAGGTGAACATTCCGACGCCCCGCTTGTGCACTGAGCCCAGAATCGTTTCCTCCAGCGCCGCAAGAACGGTCTTGACCGTTTTGGTTTCGAGTTCGGTTTGCTGTGCCAGGTAGGTGGCAAGGGTAGCTTTGGTAAAAGTCTCCTTGATCGGCTTGATCGTGGATGCGGTCTTCTTTGCTGCTCGCTTCGTAGCGGCTTTGGTCGCAACCTTGGTGGCCGCTTTGCTAGCAGCCTTGGTGGCCTTGGTGGCAGTTTTGGTGGCTTTCTTGGCCACGGTGGACTTTTTTGCAGCTTTCTTTGAGGTAGCCATGAGTGGTTTAACCGAGATGAGACGATAATGCCGCAATTGTGGCTACTTCTGCATCAGTTTGACAAGAATAGGTATCAAAAGAACGCCTGATTAATGGCCGAACGTTGTATGGGAATGACAATATCCCTTGTTTTGGGCGATTTTCTGTCTTCTGCGCTTGATCAGCCACTGAGAAAAGGGGCTTGAAGCAGGGGCCCAACGAGTCGCGCTGGGGCTGCGCGGCTATCCGCGGAGCGAGCACAAAGTCGACTTAGCAGTGGGTTTGGACGCTATCCTGGCCTTGCTTGAGGTGTCACTATCTAGTGCGACGCCCTTGCTTGATTTCCGCCTAGCGGGAACGGTGGCTGCGTTAGCAAGGGCAGACGGTTATGCATTTCTGGATGTTTAACTTTCTAAAACCATACGCCACTCAGAACCATGCCGCCTATGATGGGGTACGTGGTAGGATTAACGATCTTTAGAGATGTACGCTTGACCACGAGCGTCTACCCAAGGGAAGGAAGCGGGCGTCATACTCCACACAGCTGTGTCGCCTTTCCACCCTTTCACATAACGTTTCTTGCTCGACGTTTTAAGTGCAAACTACCGCAAGTTCTCGGGGTGTCGATATCCGCACCCATCTCCTGGATATTGCAGAGCAGTTGTTTGCCCAACATGGATATGTTGCAACCAGTACGCGGATGATTTGTCGTGCTGCGAACATCACCTTGGGCAACCTCCACTATCATTTCAGGAGCAAAGAAGCCCTATATGAAGAGGTGTTTCAACGCCGAGGTAAGCCGCTGGTAGAAGAGCGCATGCGGTTGCTGGCGCAAGCTAAAGAGGCCGTACGCGGCAAGCCCGTGCCGGTACGCGAGCTGATCCGGTGCTTCGTGCGTCCCTTTCTGCTTGCTGCGCGCGAGCCCGGAGGAGCCGACTTCGTGCAATTGCATTGTAGGCTGTCGTCCGAGCCAGCCGAACTGGCCTTGTCGGTGCGCAGCAAGATGTACGACGACTCAACGCGAGTTTACGTGCAAGCTTTTCGGGAGTCCTTACCCGACATCCCTGAGGATGTACTGTATTGGCGCATACATTTCATGATTGGCGCGTATATGTATACCTTAATGCGCAGCGGGCGGTTGGAGTTTATCTCCAATGGACAATGCAGCGCAGAGGATGTCGACGAAGCACTCGCGCAGATTGTGCCGTTTCTAGAGGCTGGCCTGCTCGCGCCGTTGCCCGAGGCCTCGTCAACGACTCAGCGGGGCAAGCCGAAAGGGTCTACCGGGTAAGAAGTTGCCAGCAGACGCGCCATGTCACCCTGGTGCGGTGTAGTAATAAAACGAGGGGTTGTCCACTGTGGATCAACCCCTCGTCATGTGCTAAGCGCATCCGCTAGCCGGTGTAAGCAGTAAAGAACAAGCTTTACACGAACAGGCTTTGCACCGAGCTTTACACGGCCGGTGCACCGATCATTACAAACGCCATACGCACTGGGCCATCGGTGCGGTTCGACCAGGCGTGGTTCGTGCCTCGTTGAACGAGTACGTCACCCGGTTTCATCAGTGTCTCACCTTCTTCCATCATCGCCCAAATTTCTCCATCAAGACAGATGGCGAAATCGATGGATGGCGTCTTGTGAAAGCCGGGGTGGCGCTCGTTATGCTCATCAAGCGCCTCCGGTTCGCCGTACTGTGCGAAGACCTCTTTGCGTTTGGCCCAGTTGCGCTCTTTATCAGGCGGAAACTCAACAATCCGGAAGATCGCTCCGTTTTGTGGTGGCGAAAGCTTGACTGGACGCAGTGATGTGTCACGAGGATCCGTATTGTCGGGTGGGAAAGACGGAATTTCCCAAAGATCGCACATCAGCAAATTAGGTGAGTGATCTGGCTGCAAGCAAGTTGGAGCCGGGCCATCCTCGACGATAACGGATCGTCCCTGCTCGTTGTGGCCGGTGACGATGCGCCGAGGTGGTTTAATGTATGGTTTTTCCATCGAGTATCTCCTATGCACCTTTGCAAAAAGGGACGTTGCGCCAAAAGAGAATGTGAACCTTTTGGCCGAAACTGCCCGCCCGCACTGGAAGAGTCGGTGATCAATTCTTGCTGTGGGCGGGAGTGCGGGTAGTGCGCCGCTTATTCAAGTTTGATATTGCCGATGCGAATCAGCTCGGCGTACTGCTCCATTTCTGAACGAAAGAACTTGTCGAACTCTTCCGGTGTGCTGCCAACGATAGTCAGCCCCATGTCTTCCAGACGTTGTTTAACCTCGGGCTCGTTCAGAACAGCGGCGATTTGTTCTTGCAAGAACTTCAAGCGCTCGGGAGGGGTGCCGGCAGGAGCCATGAAGGCTTGCCAACCTGTAATGTTGTAACCGGGCAATTCTTCGGCGAGTGCTGGGACGTCAGGCAAGCTGGGTGAGCGCTCGCTGCTGCTGACTGCCAAGGCGCGTACTGTCTTTGCCCTGACTTGAGGGGTTGCCGTAGCGACGGAATCAAACATGATGTCAACGTGGCCACCGATAAGATCCGCCATCGCGGGGGCACTTCCACGATAGGGGACGTGCACCATTTTCACGCCGGTCATGGCCTCGAGTTGCACTGCACACAGTTGTGCATGTGACCCCACACCCCAACTGGCGTATGTCAGGGGACGGGAACGTGTTTTTGCAAGCTCGATGAGCTCTTTGACGTTACTTACCGGAAGTTTTGGGTTGGCCAGCAAGACATACTGCAAACCGACGTGTTGCGTGAGCGGTGTGAGATCGCCGAGCGTGTCGAAGGGCAAGTCATACAGGCTGGGGTTGACTGCAGCGGTTGGCGCGATCAGCACAATGGTATGTCCATCGGGCTTGGCCATAGCCGCGGCGTGCATCCCGATGTTGCCAGCGGCACCCGCTTTGTTCTCGATAATGACGCTTTGGCCGATACGTTGACTGAGGCGCTCGGCAATAATGCGTCCTACCGTGTCCGTTGGACCTCCCGCCGGAAAAGGAATGATGATTTGCAAGGGCCGGGTCAGGTAGTTCTTGGCTTCCTCTGCCTGCAGTGGTTGCAGCGCTAAAAGGGGAAGGGCGGCCAGGCCCATCAATAGGCTACGCCTTTGGTTCATATCGTGCCTCCTCGTTATTTGGGCTATGACAGTTAGTTGTGCTCTTACGTTGTTGTCTTACGTGCTATTACGCCGACGCCTGGGGCATCCAGGGTATCGGTGCCAGGGCGCTTGGATCCGTGCGTACATCGATAACGACTGGCGCATCGGCAGCGAGCGCGCGCTGTAATGCAGGTACGAGTTGTTCGCTGCTGTCCACACGCATGCCGACGCATCCGAACGATTCCGCGAGCTTGGCAAAATCGGTTGAGCCAAAGCGATAACAGTCGTCCATGCGGCCATCGCGTCCCTCGTACGCAACTCGCAGGTTTTTCAGGCCTTGGGCAAACTGCTCGTTGTTATTGACCACCGTAATCGTATTCAGATTCCACCGCTTGGCGGTTTCAAGTTCGGTTAGATGGTACATAAAGCCACCATCACCGGTGAAGCAAATGACGGGTCGGTTGGGAGCGGCCGCTTTTGCCCCTAGGGCCGCAGGGAAACCCCAGCCCAGTGAACCGGCTGCGCGCAAAAACGTAAGGTTGTTGGAGCGGATCGGTAACATCTGTGCGGCCCACTGTGACGAGTAACCCGTATCGGTGACGAGAATTGCATCGTCCGGCAACCACTCGCCCAAATCCTGACACACGCGCTCGGGCCGCAGTGGAATCGCGTTCGAGTGGCGGGCCTCCTGAGTGGTGAGGTTCCACTCCTCGCGCAGCGACCGCAGTTTGTCTTCCCAAGCTTGCACAGCACTTCGGTTGACGACTTCCAAGAGGTCGTTCAGTGCGGCGTGCGGATCCGCCTGAAGGCAAAGCGCGTGCGGTACATTACGGCCAAGCTCTTCTGCCGCGATGTCGATTTGAATGACTTCACAATGTGCGGTGGGCAGTGTCCAGTTTGCGGTGGCTTGATCGCTCGTGTCGCACCCAATGAAAATAATCAGGTCAGCTGTCGCTGCGAATTTGTTTGTCGCGTCAGAACCATAGGTACCGATAACACCGGCATTAAGCGGGTGCTCGTCGGTAAGCAGGTGCTTCATGTCGAGCGTGGTGGCCAGCGGAATGTGTGCGTGTTCAACGAACTTGCGTAAGGCCGCTTCAGCATGCGACCAATGAATACCAAGCCCGGCCACAATTAACGGCTTCTGCGCTTTTCGGATAACTTCGGCAGCACGCTTTAATGTCGAGGTGTCGGGGCGCGGTCGATACGCGGGTACGCCCCATTGGGTAGCAAGGATGGACGCGTTTGAAGGAGCCGGCCAATAGTCCATGACGCTACCGGTGTTGCCGGCCACGTCAAGGTGTACCGGAGCGGTCTTGCCAGCACATGCGCTATGGAACGCATGTCGCAAAAGATGAGCCATTTGCTCGGGCGCTTCAATGCGGCCGGAAAACTTCGTTACCTCCTGAAAGAAGGGTTGGTGGGGCAGTTCCTGATAGGCATTGCGGTACTGGTTTTGTGCGATATGCCGCCCCGTAAGGGCGATGACAGGACTACCAGCGAAAAAGGCATCTTGCAGCCCCGCCGCGAGATTGGCGGCCCCCACCGATTGGGACATGCACACCACCGGGCGTCGCGCGACGCGGGCAAAGCCATCTGCCATATAGGCGGCTGCCTTTTCCGAGTGCGCTAAGATGCGCTGGATGCCGAAATCTTCCATGTTCGCCAACGCGTGGCGGAGGATCGCATCGACGAAGAAAACATGGCTAACCCCATACTGCGAGAGGGTAGTAGCTAAGAAGCGCCCCCCGTTCAACGACTGCTGGCCCATCGTAAAGTCTCCGTTGTGAATACTGACTAGTCGGTCGACCGTCCTAATATGGAACAAAATGAATTGGACGTCAATAGTGAAGAGCAAGTCAAGAGGTGTTTTCGCGAGGTCGAGAGGGTTGACGTACGCGTCAGAGAGGGGCTGCGCGTGGTCTAGGCCGTTCAATGCGTGGCAGCACAGAGTCTAGGGTAGACGGGCGGGTGAGAGCGCTGGCATGAACTAATGTCTTGAGATTTTCCGATTGATCTGACCACCGAGCTCCTTACGAAGGTAGTCGACGAAGCACTCAACTGCCTTGGGAACATGGGGTGACCAGGGGCGCATGGCAAAAACTTGTTCACCAAAAAAACCGATCGGCTTCCAATCGGACAAGATCGGCCGAATGGCGCTGAACGCCCGGACCCATCTTTTCTTAG
>CAZMVM010000191.1:0-6141 GCA_964569785.1 uncultured Pigmentiphaga sp.
GTGCAAGCTGCCGCTCATGCTTCACGTCCTCCGGTCAAGCGTAAGGGGTTCACTCCGAATGCGATCAGGAGGCGGGTCGTTGCAATCAGCGGCAAACCGATGAGGGCGGTAGGATCGTCGCTTTCAATGCGCTCCATGAGGGTGATGCCGAGTCCTTCCACTTTTGCGCTCCCGGCGGTGTCGAAGGGGGCCTCGACACGCAAGTACCATTCGATTTCAGTGTCGGCGAGCGGGCGAAGCTGACAGCGAGTGACAACCTCTTCGACCTGGGTGCGGGTACCATTGGTGACCGCCACGGCGGTGTGGAACTGCGTGATTTGGCCTGCCATCATCCGTAGTTGCTCGAATGCGCGTTCAAACGACCCGGGCTTACCGAGCACCCGTCCGTCGCATACGGCGACTTGGTCGGAGCCTATCACCACCTTACCCGGGTGGGCTTGTGCGACCGCTTCGGCTTTCTCTCGCGCTAGCCGAAGAGCCAAGTGCTCAGGGCTCTCGTCAGGCCGGGCCGTTTCGTCCACGTTAGGTGCCACGACGTCGAACGGTAGGCGCAGGCGCGCCAACAGCTCGCGGCGATAGGGTGAGGTCGATGCCAAAATCAATGGCGGGGAAACAAAGGGGGTGAGAGACATAAACTTCAGGCGTTCGGGCTCGGCGGTGTCGGTGGCTGGCGGGTTGTGGTCCAGCTGTGTAGTGTACTTACCCGGCTTCGAGAACGCGCTTGCTTTATTGACGAAATGAGCTTAATCGCGCTAATATTTTACGCTTTTGCTTTTATTGCCGCAGAGTAAGCTTTAACGGAAATGCAGGCCATGAAACCCTTGAACCTTCAGCAGTTTGACGCCCTTGAAGCGGTGCGCCTGCAACAGGAGTTCTCGGGTGAGCTGCCCCTAGCGGTATTGACGCGGTTTACCGAAGGGTTGCCCGCCCAAGAAGGGGTGGTAGCCTGGCATGTGCAAGGTTTGGAAGGGCGTTTCGGCGAGCGCCTCTTGCGGGTGCATGTGAAGGCCGCCCCGCTGGTGGTGTGTCAGCGCTGTCTTGGCTCGTTTTCCTGGCCTATCGACACCATTACCCAGCTACAGCTGGTGTCATCTGAGGCCGAGCTCGGCGAGTTCGATCCGTTGGGCGACGATGAGCTCGATGAGGGCTACGACAAGGTCGTGGGTTCACATCAGTTCGACTTGCAAAGCGAAATCGAAAGCGAGCTCATCCTGGCATTGCCGTATATCCCGAAGCACGAGAAATGCCCCGATGGAACGAGGGGCGAGGTCAGCGCTGACCAGCCAGGGTCTGAGCGTCAGCGGCCATTTGCACAATTGGCTAAGCTTATGGGTCGTTCTGGTGGCAAGTAGCAGATGGGTCGGTCTGCAAATCTTCGGGCGCATTAACGTCCCTTAGGTTCGACCCAACAGGTTTTATCCGGTTTTTTTAACATTGCGCCGCGTATCGCGTACAATGCGCGCCGTTTCCAGGAGTCAACATGGCTGTTCAGCAAAACAAAAAGTCGCCTTCACGGCGCGGTATGCGCCGTTCTCACGATCGGCTTAGTAATCCGCCCATCGCTATCGAGCCCACTACCGGTGAGCTTCACTTGCGTCACCACATAACCCCCAACGGTTTTTACCGTGGGCGCAAAGTCCTCCAGACGAAGGACGACGACTAACCCAGGCAGCAGGTCGCCCACGGGCATGATCCGAATTGCGATTGATTGCATGGGGGGCGACCACGGTCTGCCCGTCACCGTGCCAGCAGCGCTTGCGTTTTGCGAGTCTCAACCGCGGGCACGCGCACTGCTGGTTGGCCACCAGCAGGAAATCGAGGCCGCTCTCGGCTCGGCAAAGGCCGAGCTTCGCGCGCGCATCGAAGTTGTTCCCGCGAGTGAAGTCGTTACGATGGATGATCCCGTCGAAATAGCGCTGCGACGAAAAAAAGACTCATCCATGCGTGTTGCCGCTACGCTCGTCAAAGATGGGCTGGCCGACGCGTGTCTTTCTGCGGGCAACACGGGTGCGTGGATGGCAATTACCCGCTATGTCCTCAAGACCATAGAGGGCATCGACCGGCCGGCCTTGACCGCGTCCATTCCTAACGGTATGGGGCGCGCCACCACCGTGCTCGATCTTGGCGCCAACGTTGACTGCACTGCCGAACACTTGTTGCAGTTCGCCTTTATGGGCTCGGCGCTGGTGTCCGCTATTGATGGCATCGAGCGTCCGCGCGTTGGTCTTCTCAATGTCGGGGAAGAGGTCATTAAAGGGAACGACGTCGTCAAAGAGGCGGCCGAGCTCCTGCGCGCCAGCCCGCTCAACTTTCACGGGAACGTCGAAGGCAACGAAATTTTCAAGGGCACTGTGGATGTCGTTGTGTGCGATGGCTTCGTGGGGAACGTTGTCTTGAAAGCCACCGAAGGTCTCGCGCACATGGTCTCGGTCATGTTGCGCCGTGAATTCCGGCGGAATCCGGCAACCATGCTGTCTGCTTTGGTTGCGACCCCGGTGCTGAAACGGTTTCGTAGCCAGGTCGATTCTCGCCGGTACAATGGCGCAGCACTCTTGGGTTTGCGCGGAGTCGTGTTCAAGAGCCATGGTTCAGCCGACGAGTTCGGCTTCTACTGGGCTCTACGACGCTTGCATGACGCCGTTGCCGGTGGGTTGCAAGAGCGCACAGCAAGCGCAATGATGCAATTCTTTAGCAGCCCGAAACAGGCAGGAGAGACATGACAGTAGCCGTCATCGCCGGCACCGGCAGTTATTTGCCGCCCCGTGTGGTCACCAATGATGAGCTGGCGCTCGAGCTGGCCAGTCGTGGTATCGAAACGTCCGATCAATGGATAGTCGAGCGCACCGGGATCCGTCAGCGTCACCTGGCCGACCGTGGGGTCACCACCAGTGAGCTCGCTACAGAGGCAGCACGCGCCGCCTTGGCCGATGCCCAATGTACGGCAGAAGATGTCGACCTCATCATCGTGGCAACCTCCACGCCTGACTACGTGTTTCCCAGTACCGCCTGTCTTGTACAAGCCAAGCTCGGGGCGCGCGGTGGTGCAGCTTTCGATGTGCAAGCCGTCTGTAGTGGCTTCGTGTACGCCTTAACGACAGCCGATAGTTTTATTCGTGCCGGACGCGCGCAGTGTGCGCTTGTCATTGGTGCGGAAGTGTTCTCCAGCATCCTCGACTGGAACGATCGCTCCACCTGCGTATTGTTCGGTGATGGTGCGGGTGCCGTCGTGTTGAAGGCAGCTGACGAACCCGGCATTATCGCGGCCAATCTCCACGCCGACGGTTCTCAAACCCCCATTCTCTGCGCCGCCGGCAATGTCGCGTATGGCGAAGTGGTGGGCGACCCCTTCTTGCGCATGGATGGACAGGCGGTATTCAAACTGGCTGTCAACGTGCTGACGCGATCGGCCCAGGAAGCCTGCGAACAAGCAGGTATCCAACTTGCCGATATCGATCGCGTCATTCCCCACCAGGCTAATGTCCGCATCATCAATGCGGTGGGACGGCGTCTCGGCCTACCGCCCGAGCGTGTCGTAATCACCGTCGACCGTCATGCCAACACGTCCGCGGCCAGTGTGCCTCTCGCGCTCGATGCGGCGCGTCGTGAGGGGGTGGTGCAAGCTGGTCACATCGTACTCTTGCAAGGGGTCGGTGGCGGCTTCACCTGGGGCAGTGTGCTGGTTCGGCTATGAACCTTCGACGCGCGCCGGTATGATGCCGGCTAGCCAAAAGCAGTCGCCATACCACTACCGACATGAAAATCGCATTTGTTTTCCCAGGACAAGGTTCACAATCGGCTGGCATGCTCGATGCATTCGCCGGCAATCCTGCTGTTGCTGACGTCTTAGATCGCGCCGGGCAGGCTCTCGGACAGGACATTGCCGCGCTCATCGCCCACGGACCGGCCGATGCATTGAACCTCACCACCAACACCCAACCCGTCATGCTTACCGCCGGATATGCAACGTACGCAGCCTGGAAAGCCGCTGGCGGTCGCACGCCTGATGTTGTAGCGGGACATAGCTTGGGTGAATATACGGCACTCACTGCAGCCGAGGCGCTTGCGCTCGAAGACGCGGTGCGCCTGGTACGTATCCGCGCCGACGCGATGCAATCTGCAGTTCCCGTCGGGGAAGGTGGCATGGCTGCCATTCTCGGTCTGGATGACGACACGGTGCGTCAAGTGTGTGCCCAAGCGGCCCAAGGCGACGTGGTTGAGGCAGTTAATTTCAACGCTCCGGCCCAGGTAGTCATTGCCGGCCATAAGTCTGCCGTTGAACGAGCTTGCGAGGTGGCAAAGGCGGCGGGTGCCAAGCGTGCTCTGCCGCTGCCGGTCTCGGCACCGTTCCACTCAAGTCTGTTGCAGCCCGCAGCGACCGTGCTACGCGGGGCGCTCGATCAAATCACGCTCAAGGAGCCGACCATCCCGGTTATTAATAACGTGGATGTGGCAGCACCGACCGCTCCGGACGTCATTGCCGACGCGTTGGTGCGGCAGGCCTGGCATCCGGTGCGTTGGGTGGAAACCATACAGGCAATGAAAGAGCAGGGCGTAACGCATATTATTGAGTGCGGGCCAGGCAAGGTTTTAACGGGTCTTGTCAAGCGCATCGATAAGTCGCTGACAGCGATGGCCATCACCGATCCGGCTTCGCTTGAGGCCGTTTTGGCGGCTACCACTTGATCTTCCGGAGTACGCAACCCTTATGGAACTCAAGGACAAAACTGCGCTAGTAACGGGTGCTACCCGTGGCATTGGACGGGCTATCGCGCTCGAACTCGCAGCGCGCGGCGCTCACGTGATTGGCACGGCAACATCCGAAAGCGGGGCCGAAGCGATAACGCAAGTGCTTGCGCCGCATGGCGGGCGTGGCGTTGTGCTCAATGTCACCGATAGCGCGGCGATCGAGGCACTCATCGATGACATCGGACGTTCCACGCAGGGCGGGCCGCATATCCTGGTCAACAACGCGGGCATCACGCGCGACAACCTTGCCATGCGCATGAAGGACGAAGACTGGGACGCCGTCATCGACACCAACCTGACGGCCGTATTTCAGTTGTCACGCGCTGTTATGCGGGGGATGATGAAAGCGCGTTGGGGGCGTATTATCAACATCACTTCCGTGGTGGGATCAAGCGGCAACGCCGGGCAGGCTAACTACGCCGCCGCGAAGGCGGGCGTGGCGGGCATGACACGAGCACTCGCACGAGAGCTGGCCAGTCGCAATATCACGGTCAATTGTGTTGCCCCGGGGTTCATTGATACCGACATGACTCGCGCGCTCGACGACGCACACGTAGAAGCGTTGCGGGCACAGATTCCGCTGGGACGCTTGGGAAGCCCGGAAGATATCGCGCATAGCGTGGCGTTTCTAAGTTCGCCCGCAGCTGGATACATCACCGGTGTCACGTTGCACGTCAACGGCGGCATGTATATGCAGTAGCTTGCCTGACCCACTCAGGGAAAGTAGGCAGGAAACTTTTTACGCGCCGGGCGCTGCAATGGGCGGCACTTGGCTATAATTCGCAGGATTTGACCTTTGGAGATCTGCATGGAAAGCATCGAACAGCGCGTCAAGAAAATCGTCGCTGAACAACTCGGCGTAAACGAAGCCGAAGTGAAGAACGAATCCTCTTTCGTTGACGACCTCGGTGCCGATTCACTCGACATGGTCGAGCTTGTTATGGCGTTGGAAGACGAGTTCGAAACCGAAATTCCGGACGAAGAGGCAGAGAAGCTCACCACCGTTCAACTGGTGCTCGACTACATCAACTCCAATCTCAAAAAATAACTGCCGCATCTACTTAACCTCGGCGCCGTTACCTGGTAGCTGCGCTGCAGCGTAAACTCTAACCACCTTCCAGCGTAATACTGCGTGTCAAGCGGTCTTGCGCGGTCAAGGAAGGCGGAATCACCGCCGCAGGTTTGACGCAATGGTTAAGTAGCCTGCAGAAAGCAGGTTGTTTGCCGCACTTATTTCGTGTAGCGGTGCAGGCATCTCGCGAAGGGGGTCTGCATCGTCGTGTCTGAAGCAAGGGCGGTCATTCGCCGCCTTTGTCCACTTCAGCATGCCGACACTCATCAGCAGGAGTCTTCCGTGAAACGACGCGTCGTGATCACCGGTTTGGGGATCGTCTC
>CAZMVM010000192.1:0-6134 GCA_964569785.1 uncultured Pigmentiphaga sp.
AAGCAGCGCGCGGTTCTTGTACGACATGGTCTCCTCCTGATGCGTTTGATATCTGCATCTTGGCAAGTACCGCAAACTACTCTTGCCTCATTGCCATAGTATTGATCTGACCGCGCTATTTAGTCAACTGGTTTACTACATTTCCTATAAGTTTTGTCTGCAGACCGTTGTTGCGTGTTATTACTTTACTTCTTCGGGGTGAATGGGCGAGAGTCATGCTGGGGTGGCGACTCACCATATACCAGGGTGGTTAATGCTGCACGTAATGATTCGCGCCCATCGTAGCCTAGCACCCGGGCGTACTCGTCTTCGATTTGTCGAATGACAACGTGGGCTTCCCGCAGTCGCTCCAGTCCTTTGGGGGTCAGTGAGACCAGGAAAGCGCGTTTGTCCGCGGGGTCGGGCTGTCGCTGCAGCATGCCCTCGGCTTCCAGCTCTTTCACCGCCTTGGCAACTGCCTGCTTGGTTAAACCCGACCGCATGGCCAGGTCGCTACTGCGTGTACCTTCTAAGTCGATATGGGGAAGTAGTGAAGTGAACGAATTGGAAAGGACTTCGAAGCCGTTGTCTTGCATCAGCTGATTTGAACGCGCCAGAAAGTTGCGACGCGCAAGCAGCAGTAATCGCCCCAAACTGTATGAACGCAGCTGAGGAAGCTCTTCAAGCGCGGGTTTGGAAGAGGTGCTGTTGGCTGACTGTTTTGGCAAGGTAGACATGCGGCAATAGTAAACTTATTGACTAATTGCGCCAAGCGACGTCATACTCACACGCGGAGCGAGCATAGCAACCAAGCTGCCGCACTGGGGCGATCTTGCGTGCCAAGCCTGCATACTGTCGCTGTTGCAAGGCGTGGTCGACATTCTGGAACCTGTTAGAACTCGCCTTCTGCCGCCGTTGCCACTCCGTGCTGGAGAACCAGATGTTCAATAAAGTGGTCGTCGCTAATCGAGGCGCTATTGCTGCCCGTATCTTACGCGCCCTCGGCGAAATGGGCATTCGATCGGTAGCAGTGTATTCCGAGGCGGATCGAGATCTGCCCTATCTGCACTATGCAGACGAAACCTACTGTTTACCCGGAGAGCCGCGTGCCAGCTATTTGAATCAAGATGAGCTCATCGATGTGATACGCCGCAGCAAGGCCGATGGCTTGCATCCTGGCTATGGCTTCCTGGCCGAGAATGCATCCTTTGCGCGCCGCGTCACTGCAGAGGGCGCGGTGTTTATTGGTCCTAGTGCTCATTGGCTGGAGACTATGGGACACAAAACACGGGCGCGTGAGTTTATGGCCAGTCACGGCATGCCGATGAGTCCCAGCTCGGGTTTGCTCGCGGGCGATACGACGAGTGTCCTACACGAAGCTCAACGTATCGGGTACCCAGTCATCATCAAACCGGCTGGGGGCGGGGGCGGCATCGGTATGTTGACGGCGATCAACGACGCGCAGTTGATCAAGGCAGTAGAGCAGGCCCGATCGATTGCTCAGCGCAGTTTTGGAAACGACGAGCTTTACCTGGAGCGCCTGGTGACAGCGCCGCGGCACATCGAGTTTCAGGTTCTTGCCGATCGTCAAGGCAAGGTGCGTCATTTATTTGAGCGAGATTGTTCGGTTCAACGCCGGCATCAAAAGGTCATCGAAGAAAGCCCGGCGCCACAGTTGCCTCGCGCCTGGCTAAATGATGCGGCGATGCGCACCGCCAAAATTCTGGAAGACGTGCGCTACGACGTCATTGGCACCGTGGAAACGCTGAACGACGGTACTGAACGCTTCGACTTTCTCGAAGTCAACACCCGGTTGCAGGTCGAGCATGCAGTAACGGAGGCGATAACCGGTATCGATCTAGTGCACTCACAGATTCGCTTGGCCTGGGGCATTTCTCTAGACGATGTAATTGTCAATGAGCCTACAATTACAGGGCACGCGATTGAGGTTCGTGTCTATGCTGAGGATCCGATACGGTTCTATCCCTCATCGGGTGTCTTGACCGCTCTAGAACTGCCCGTGGGGCCGGGTATCCGGGTAGAAGCAGCTTACGCGGTCGGTAATCGCATTACCCCTTATTACGACCCGTTGATTGCAAAGCTGATCGTACATCAACCTGATCGCTCGTCAGCGATTGCCTTAATGTGCGAAGCGCTGAATGCCGCGGTCGTGGATGGCGTCAAGACAAATATTCCGTTTCTAAAACAAGTGTTGCAAGACGATGCCTTTCTATCGGGAAATGTCCACACAGGATTGACGCAGCAAATTATGCAACGATACACCACCGGATGAAGCCGTCTTTGTTCAGCTACGATACGTCGATACAGAAGTGTTGTTGCTAATGTGGGGGCAAGGGCGCGAAAGGGTGGTGCGTCAGAAGGGTGGTTTTATTAAAGGAGAAAATGATGGCGCAGTTAGAAGTGATTGCAGAGGTAACCGGTACGGTGTGGAAGCTTGTCACCGCGGTGGGGCAACGCGTGGACGAAGATGAGCCCATTGTCATCGTCGAGTCGATGAAGATGGAAATCCCGGTGCCCGCCCCCTACGATGGCATTGTCAAGGAACTCCGTGTGGCCGAAGGGGACGTGGTCGAAGAAGGCCAGGTGGTGGCTATTTTAGAGGCGTGAGCAATGGCATCGAATGGTTTGGAGCGCTTTGATTCGTTGCTCGACGAGTATCAGCAGCGCCTGGAGACGGCGGTGGGTATGGGCAAGCCCGAAGCCCTGGAGCGGCGCAGAAACGCCGGCCTGCTGAACGCTCGCGAACGCATTGCTTACTTGTTCGATGCCAACAGCTTTCTAGAGTTCGGCGCCTTCGCGGCCAGTGGGGCAAATACTGCGCATGCCCCAGCCGACGGCAAAGTCACTGGCTACGGTCGTATCGATGGTCGTGAGGCGGTCGTCGTGTCCAATGACTTCACGGTCATGGGCTCGAGCAGCACCATCGTGAACGGAAAGAAAATAGCGCATGCCAAGCGTGTCGCAACAGAACGTGGAATGCCACTGGTTCTGCTGGGCGAGTCGTCGGGAGCGCGCATTCCAGAGGGTATGGGCGCGGAGGGCATGGGGGCTTCGGGCAGCGACCCGCATCAGTACCTGCGGCAACGGGAAACCCCCTGGGCGGCTGCCGTACTCGGCCAATGTTTTGGTTCGTCCAGTTGGTACACATGCTTGAGCGACTTTCGCGTCATGCGTAAAGGCGCACTCATGTCGGTGTCCAGCGCCAAGCTGGTGCAACAAGCCACGGGAGCCGCCATAGACCCGGAAGAACTGGGCGGATGGCGCTTGCATTCCGAGGTGACCGGCCTGATCGATTTGGTGGTAGACACCGACGAAGAAGCGTTGGATGCAATCAAGCGCTTCTTGTCGTACTTGCCAAGTCACGCGGGCGAACCGCCACCGGTGAGTGGTGTGCCGGCAGGGTCGGGCGCCGACATGGAGCGCATCCTCGATCTATTGCCCGCATCGCGTACCGCTGTCTACGACATGCGCAAGCTCATTCGCTTGATTGTCGATCGCGATAGCTTCTTCGAACTAAAAGCGCGCTTTGGCAAGACGGGGGTAACAGGGTTGGCTCGGCTTGACGGCAAGCCAGTGGGCATCGTGGCCAGTAACCCGATGCACAAGGGCGGTGCGCTTGACGTGGCCGCATGTCAAAAGATCACCAGCTTTTTGGTGCTCTGCGATTCATTCAATATACCTATCATCATGCTAGTGGATGTGCCTGGATTCAGCATTGGGCTGGATGCCGAGCTCAAGGCTGCACCAGCGCGCATTATGAACTACATGATGGCCTTGCAAATGGTCAGCGTGCCCAAGATCAGCGTGATCATTCGCAAGATATACGGCCAGGCCTACTTGAACATGGGCGGCGGGCGAAACTCTGACGAGATGGCACTTTGGCCCACCGCTGAAATTGGCTTCATGGCGCCGGGGGCGGCGGTAACCGTGGTGCATGGTTTGTTGCCAGGCGAACCCGGCTTCGAAGAGAAGATGTCCGAAATGGAGCGTGAAACCAGTCCGTGGAAAATGGCGGCAAATTTCTCCGCTCATCACATTATCAAGCCCCAGGCTACCCGTGATTTTCTGATTGCTGCGCTTGAGTATCATCAACTGCGTCCGTCCCATGGCGTTGGACGGCGTATGCTGCGCAACTGGCCTTGTTATATCTGAGCGCGTTGCATCAAGGTGTCCCGCTGGCGCGACGCGGCTCGGTCGCGCAGCGGGAACAACGGATGTGCTGCAGCTTCGGTTGCAGGCGTGTCAGGGTGCGTGCCTTGTCGTTCGTTTTGAGGAGCGCCGAATCGCAATTTAGTTGTGGTGCACACCCCCGTTTTCAGTAATGCGGTGCCGCGTCACTTCTGCTCTTGTTCCATTTTGCGCTTTACGATTTGTGCCAACTCACCCCATCGCTTGTAGTCGGATTGCATGGTCGTGGCCAGCATTGCCGCCGGCTGAGGTTGCGCGGTGAGGCCTTGCTTTTCGATAACGCTGGCAACTTCAGAGCTAGCCAGCGCTTCGGTCACTTCGCTATAAAGGGTGTCGATGATTTCGGGCGACGTACCAGCGGGGGCGAATAACCCCACCCATGCCGTATCAAGATTTGCCCCCGTCACGCCTTGTTCTTCAAAGGTAGGTATATCGGGCGCAAACTTCACTCGATCGGGCTGGGCTACACCGAGCACTCGCACTTTGCCAGCTTCCGCATGTGGAAGCGCGAAGTGCAGAGGAACCATCATCATGTCGATTTGCCCACCTATAACATCGGTTACCGCACCTGCAGACCCTTTATAGGGAACGTGCAACATACTGGTGCCCGTACTGGCCTGCAGGAGTTCCATACCGATGTGCTGCGGGGTACCAAGGCCGGGTGAACCATAGGTGTATTTTCCTGGCGCTGCCTTCAGAACTGCAATGGCTTCACTCAAATCCTTTGCCGGAAACGAGGGGTTCACCATCAAGGCGAAAGCCACAGTTGCGAGCTGTCCTACCGGCACCAGATCCTTGAAAGGATCGTAGGAAACATGGTCCTGAAAATGCAGGTTAGTGATCAGGGTGTCGGCGGTTATCAATAGCGTATTGCCATCGGGGGCTGCCGTTGCAACGGCATTCGTGCCGATGGATCCACTGGCACCGGGACGATTCTCCACAACCACTGGCTTTCCAAGGCGTTCCGTCAATATGGGGCCCAAGCTGCGTGCAAGAGTGTCTGCGCCGGTTCCGGGGGTAAATGGGACAACGATCTTGATAACGTGCGAGGTTGCTACCCGCTGCGCCATGGCGTCAGAAGAATAGCTCGCTGCGCCGCTGATCAAGCCAAGTGCAATCGCTGACGCGACAGTAGCGCTTCTAAAGAGTGTGACACTCATTTGTATCTCCTTATTCCGACCCGGCCGCCGGCGGGATCGATGACATCGGTATTAACGTTGAACTACTTCGGCGCCCGCAGCGTCTTACCGCAGCGGCACGGTCAGCGGATCGTAGCTGTACAGCCACTGACCGCGCTCTTTTGCAATGTCTTTTTCCTGAAAAGACTTGCGCATGAGATCGGCATTTTCTATGCGATATAAGCCGCGCATTGCGGTCGACTCGCTCACGATTCGACTCGTGCGTGGGATGCGAGCACGTTCATACATTTGCAGCGCTTCAGAAACAGAGTCCTCCTCGACCAATGCGCGCGTTAACACGGCTGCGTCTTCGATCGCCATGACTGCTCCCTGCGCCATATAAGGCAAGGTGGGATGTGCAGCGTCGCCTAAGAGGGTGACGCGGTCGGTGCTCCAGTGGGAGGCTGCGGGTCGGTTGTTCAAGTCCCACTGATAGCATTGGTCCTTGTCAACGGCGTCTATGACGGCCTGCACAACGGGGTGCCAGCCTTCAAAATCTGCCTTGAGCTCGGTCCATGGCCGCTTTTGTTTCCAGGATTCGCCTCCCGCGGGCTGGTCGCGTGCGACAGCCCCGCCGAAGTTGAGCAAACGGCCGTCGCGCAGGTAGTACATCACCGCATGCTTTCCCGGCCCGCACCACACCGTTGCCACGCGCTCCATCAAGTTGGCCGGCAGACGCTCCACCGGTACAACAGCGCGCCAGGAAACATCTCCCGTATAAGTCACGGGATCGGGACCAAGGACTTGCTTGCGAATGGCTGATTTGAT
>CAZMVM010000193.1:0-6095 GCA_964569785.1 uncultured Pigmentiphaga sp.
CGGGCGTGGGTGCTGTAGATGAAATCAAGAAGCGTCTATTCGAGGCGTTGAAATCGGGAGGTAGTATGGAAATAGCGAATAAGGTCTTCATCGTAACCGGTGGAGCTTCCGGGCTGGGTGCAGGCACCGTCAGGATGTTGGCACAAAACGGTGCCAAAGTCGTCATTGCCGACGTCCAGGAAGAAGCAGGTCAAAAACTGGCGGCCGAGTTAGGTCAGACGTTTGTGCGTTGCGACGTTACCTCTGAAGCCGATGCCCAAAATGCCGTGTCCCGTGCACGCGAGCTGGGTAATCTGTTTGGCTTGGTCAATTGCGCCGGTATTGCTACCGCGCATCGCACCGTCAGTCGTGATGGCGCGCACCCCCTCGAGCTATTTCAGCGCACCATTAATGTGAACCTGGTGGGCACATTCAACATGATTCGTGTGGCAGCCGCCGCCATGACCGAAAACGAGCCCGAACCCACCGGAGAACGCGGTGTGCTTATCAATACGGCATCGGTTGCCGCCTACGACGGGCAGATCGGACAGGCGGCTTACTCTGCCTCGAAGGCCGGGATCGTCGGCATGACCTTGCCCATTGCCCGCGACCTTTCCAAGTTGGGCATCCGCTGCGTAACCATCGCGCCTGGCATTTTCGCCACTCCCATGATGGCAAGCATGCCAGAAGAGGTTCAGCAATCGCTGGCTGCGAGCATTCCCTTCCCTTCGCGCCTGGGAACGCCGCAAGACTATGCACGACTGGTCGAGCACATCATTGTGAACGAAATGCTCAACGGGGAAACCATCCGTCTGGATGGTGCGATCCGCATGGCACCCAAATAAGACGCGACCCGTCACGAAACACGCGCGCAGTCCTTTAGCTGCGCACGCTACGCGACCTGGGCTTAAATGTTGCACCTAAGACGCCCGCGTCGCCCCCTGCCCCCTTTCAGCCCCGGGGGCGCAACCCCGTCTTCTCACGCAGTATCCGACGCCCTGATATCAGCCTCGCGTCGTTAACCTCGCCTGCCTATCGATGAGCCTGTTGCGATCATCAGCTGTTATCAGCTTCTTTACATTGCTCTCGCGGATTACCGGGCTGGTGCGAGACATACTCATTGCACGCGCTTTCGGGGCCGGGCCGCTTACCGACGCCTTCTGGGTCGCGTTCCGCATACCCAATCTGTTGCGCCGATTGTTTGCCGAAGGAGCATTCGCACAGGCATTTGTGCCGATTTTAGGGGCAGCGCGCGAGCAGAATGACGAATTCCAGGTGCGCACTCTACTTGACCGCGTGGCCCTTGTGCTCACCGCCGCTCTGATTGTGGTCACACTACTCGGCATGCTCGCCGCGCCGCTCGTTGTGACCATTCTTGCGGCTGGCATGCGCTCCGCGGCTCGCGCTGATACCTTTGATGCTGCGGTCTGGATGACACGCATGATGTTCCCCTACATCATTTGCATGTCGTTGATCGCATTCGCCTCAGGAGTGTTGAACACGTGGCGCCGCTTCGCAATCCCCGCCTTTACTCCCGTTCTCCTGAACGTGTCGATGATCGCAGCCAGCTTATGGCTGGCGGATCAGTTCGACCCGCCCATCTACGCGCTGGCGGTAGGCGTGATGGTGGGCGGAGTCGCGCAGCTTGGGGTGCAATGGGCTGCGCTTGCCCGACTGGGGCTCACGCCCCGCTTCTCACTTAATTTACGCGCGGCGGTGCATGACCCAACGGTGCAGCGCGTCTTGCGGCAAATGCTGCCGGCTACTGTCGGGGTTTCGGTGGCGCAACTATCCATCATTATCAATACCAATATTGCAACCTGGTTAACCCCTGGCAGCCTGACGTGGCTGTCGTTCGCCGACCGTCTCATGGAGTTTCCGATGGCCCTTCTGGGGGTTGCGTTAGGCACAGTGCTCCTGCCCAGCTTATCGCGTGAGTACGCGGCCGGGGCCTCCGATCGGTATAGCGAGATCCTGGATTGGGGCTTGCGACTCATGCTGCTTCTGGGGCTGCCGGCCGCAGTGGGGCTCGCCTTGCTTGCCGATGGGCTAGTTGCGACGCTCTTCCACTACGGGGCTTTCACTCAAGCTGATGTGAGTCAAACCACGACTGCAGTGACGGCGTACGCAGTGGGGCTGATTGGTCTTCTCGGTGTGAAGATACTGGCGCCGGGTTTCTACGCCCAACAAAATATACGCACACCGGTCAAGATCGCGATATTTGTACTGATCACGACCCAGTGCTTCAACGCGCTATTTGTACCGCTTTTAGGGCACACGGGGCTCGCGCTCTCGGTGGGACTGGGCGCGTGCATTAATGCGAGCGCCCTTTTGATCGGACTGCGTCGCCGGGGAATGTACCAGCCACGCCCGGGATGGCTGGGCTTTATTGCCCGCGTTGGCGCGGCTCTATTCGTGGTTGTGCTGGGCTTACTGTGGGCCAATTCCAGCATTGAGTGGATCGCCCTTCAGTCTCAACCCTTGTTGCGCGCTGCCCTATTACTGGCCGTCGTGCTGACGACGGCGGTCGTTTATTTCGCGGTGTTGTTCTTGCTTGGCTTGCGTCTTTCCGACTTTCGTCGCGTGACACCTTCTAGTGAACAAACCCACCCGTCCGCGTCGGTACGAGGCTAAGCACCAACGACACCCAGGCGACGGCGCTGTACCGCTGCTTGAAGCTCGCGCGCGAATCGGCGCCGCCGCTGCGGCGTCAAAAATGTGCCCACTCTGACGTAGCGATCGCCATGCCCTAGCCATAGCGATTCATTACGACGCCCATCCCATTTGAAACGTGCCCACTGCGCATTGAACTCATACCGCGTAACCCGAGGTCCACGTACGACATCCACGCGCAAGATGTCCCCGACCAAGCTGACACACTCACGATCGAGGGCGTGACGAGCGTATGCCAACAGAGCAACGGCTAACGCAATGTCGTAAATAACGGCAAACGGCAAAACCATCCATAAGCCGCGCCAGACAAAATAAAACGCGATCAAAAGCGAGGCCGTCGTCAGGGAAACAAAGAACAGCATTACCTGACGCGGGGTGAAAGAACAGTTTTTCTTGAGCACCCAGTGCTTAACCGCGCTAGCACCACTGCTATCAGTAACGCCTTTGAGCGGCAGGGCTGTCGAAATCTGCGACATGGTGGGGCCTCGCTACAGACATGACTTCGCGAAGGAGAGCTCGCAAGCTACGAGCCGACGACAGCAGAGATCAGAAGTATAACGAGCGCACCATGCAGTTTGAAGTCGCGTCATGCCCAGCCCTGCCGCTGACTCTTACGCAAAGCTTATCCGCTCACAGTACGGCACGTCCTGCGGAAGCACGCCGTCCTACTTAGCTTCGAACTGCGGCGGTGCACCGGTTTGGACCGTGCATCAGTACATCGAGCCGCAGCAACCTCAGACTGAAATCCAAGAAAAGGACTGCGACGCCACCCGCGCTATCCTTCCCCGCGCCGAAACGGCCGGGCTTGCCGCGTATCGTGATCAAGCGAGGGGAGCGCCCTGGCCCTCGGCACGGCGGAAACGATGACCCTAGGGCCATTGCGCGCTGATGGCTATCTGGATTAGTCGGAGCTTCGCTGTGGTCCAGAAGCTGCGCCATCGACGGCTTCGGGCAGCATGCACACGTCGTTCGTGACCAATTGATTGTCTTGGGCGAAGTCGACCACGAACTTCCAAGCCAAAGGCTCGAGTTCGCGCAGACGCTCGTCAACCACCACGCACTTGACACCGTCTATGATCGTGGGAAATGCATAAGGTGAGTAGGTGAGATGATGGTATTGGCTTCCGGGCGGCCGGAATTGCGACATAACACCACACAACCTCTCGGCCCAGTCGCTTGGGCGAAAGCGTCGCCCATCTGTGGTGACGCCGTGGATAATAAGCTGCCGTACAGTTTCTGACATGAATCCCCTGCCTGAGGCGACCAATTTTAGTACATCCGGACATCATCTCGTGGCCACTCCCCCTAACGCCTTGAGATTCTCAAGTATTATTGCCGTTTACCCTTGATGACTGCGCGGTTCACCGATGCGGTCGATATCGTTTCCTCACGCTTTGCTGGAGTCAGCATGTCATCGGCTTTATCCAATATTTTCGCCCGTCTGCCGGTTTCGTTCACACACGGCCAAGGAGTTTGGTTATGGGACAGCCAGGGCCGAAAATATTTGGACGCGCTCGCCGGCATCGGCGTCTCCGCGCTGGGTCACTCACACCCGCGACTGGTTGCCGCCATTAGCGAACAGGCAGCGCGTGTCATCCACGTATCCAATCTTTATGAAGTTCCGCAGCAAGAAGCGCTCGCAAAGCGCATCGTCGAGCTCTCCGGAATGCAGGAAGTCGCGTTTTCGTCTACGGGGTCAGAAGCCAACGAGACAGCCATCAAACTTGCTCGACTGTATGGCTACCGAAACGGGAACAAGCACGCTCACATCATCACGATGGACTCTTCCTGGCACGGTCGCACGCTGGCTACCCTGGCTGCCACCGGCAGCCCCAAGGCCCGCGAAGGCTTCGAACCGTTGCCTTCTGGTTTCATCCAGGTAACTTACAACAGCATCGACGCGATCAAGAAGGCGGCCGATGCAGAGCCCCGGGTCAATGCCGTGCTGCTAGAGACGCTGCAGGGCGAAGGCGGAATCCGACCTGCCGATATCGAGTACCTGCGCGCGGTGCGCAAGCTGTGCGATGAGCGCAACTGGCTGTTGATGATTGACGAAGTGCAATCAGGGATTGGCCGAACCGGCAAGTGGTTCGCTCATCAGTGGGCCGACATCGTACCCGATGTGATGACCTTGGCCAAAGGGCTGGGTGGGGGTGTGCCCATCGGAGCCACCGTGATGGCGGGGCGAGCCGCACAAGTCTTCACGCCCGGTACTCATGGCACCACGTTCGGGGGCAACCCCTTGGTGTGTCACGCGGCACTTACCGTGCTTCAAACCATGGCTGATGAAGGTTTGCTTGAAAACGCAGACCGCGTGGGCACTTACCTGAAGGCCCAGCTTAAGGCCGAACTGGAAGACGTCCCGGGGGTCGTCGAAGTTCGCGGCCGCGGGCTCATGCTCGGGATAGAGCTGGATCGAGCCTGCCCGTCGATACCGCGTCTTGCGCTTGACGCTGGCCTGCTCGTGAACGTCACCCGGGATCACACCGTACGCCTGCTGCCACCCCTTATTTTGCAGAAGCCCGAGGCCGACGAGATCGTCGGTCGCCTCGTGCCGGTGATCAAGAAATTCCTGGCCACCGGTCCGTAATGGTAGCGACCCGGCTCAGTGGCAGCTTCTGGCGGAGACAATTATGACCACAACTCAACAATCAGGACCCTTACGCCACTTCTTGCAGTTGCGCGACTTCACGCGCGACGAGCTCGACTACTTATTCAACCGAACGCGGCTCATTAAAGACCGTTTCAAACGCTACCAGCCTCACCACTCCTTACACGACCGTACGCTGGCCATGGTGTTCGAGAAAGCCAGTACGCGCACCCGCGTATCGTTTGAGGCGGGGATGTATCAACTTGGCGGCTCCGTCATTCATCTCACTACCGGCGATAGCCAGCTGGGCCGCTCGGAGCCGATTGAAGATACAGCACGGGTGGTATCGCGCATGGTCGACTTGATCATGATCCGCACATTTGAGCAGACCCGGCTCGAGCGTTTCGCCGCACATTCGCGAGTTCCCGTTATCAACGGCTTGACCAATGAGTACCACCCGTGCCAGATCCTGGCCGATATCTACACCTGGATCGAGCACCGGGGCAGCATCAGCGGACGTACAGTGGCCTGGATTGGCGATGCCAACAACATGGCCTATACGTGGCTGCAAGCAGCCGAACTCTTCGACTTCACCGTGCATATATCCGGCCCCGAAGGCTACACCTTGGATGAGGCAAGGGTCAGCGATCTCGATCCGCGGCACTACAAAATGTTTGCGGATCCGCACGAAGCCTGTGTTAACGCCGATCTGGTAACCACGGATGTGTGGACCAGCATGGGATTCGAAGACGAAAACGAGGTGCGGCGCAAGGCGTTCGCCGACTGGCAGGTAGATACAAACATGATGGCTCGGGCCAAACCACAAGCGCTGTTTATGCACTGCCTGCCTGCG
>CAZMVM010000194.1:0-6084 GCA_964569785.1 uncultured Pigmentiphaga sp.
CAGAGGCAATTCTCGCGCTGCTCATTGAGCGTTCGAGGCCATACATACGTGCATGTTTCCGTACAGATGTGTATGGAAGGGTCACTTCGGAAAGCCAAGCGGGACGCGGCTTTGCGGTCGGTGTATGATGCGAGAAGTTGTTTTGTGTTGGGTGTGCAATCGTAAAGCTTATGCTCCTGGCCGGGTTGGCCCCGCATAAAAGTTGGGCTTGGCGTCTTTCGCGAAGTGTTTGGGCGGCCGGGAGAGTTCCGATTTGCGTTCGATTGGTGTTTTTTCCGCTCCCGTATCGCTATGACATCTTACATTCCGCCTTTGCGCGATATCCGGTTTGTTGTCGAAGACTTACTTGAACTGCCCGCAGCCTGGGCGGTGGCCGAGCAATACGACGGTCTCGATGCTGACACTGCCGCCCAAATTCTCGAAGAGGCGGGGCGGTTCGCCGCAGAGGTACTGGCGCCCATCAACAGCCCCGCCGACTTACAGGGCTGCACGTTCGAAGACGGGAAGGTTCAGGTTCCCGACGGTTTCAAAGAGGCATATCGCAGTTTTGTGGAAGGCGGGTGGCCAGCACTTGCGTGCGCGCCGGAATATGGTGGACAAGGGTTACCTAACGCGCTGAACTGCGCGGTGATCGAAATGTTTTCGGCTGCGAACCATGCCTGGATGATGTATCCCGGTTTGTTGCATGGAGCTTACGCATGTCTGCTCAATCACGCCAGCGACGATCTGAAAAACAGATATTTACCTAAGTTGGTATCGGGCGAGTGGCTGGGCACGATGTGCCTGACCGAACCCCAGGCAGGGTCTGATGTCGGCCTGCTGCGGACGCGTGCCGAGCCCAATGACGACGGCACCTACGCAATCTCGGGCAACAAGATTTTCATTTCCGGTGGTGAACACGACCTCACGCCCAACATTGTGCACTTGGTGTTGGCCCGCCTGCCCGATGCCCCCGCAGGAACACGCGGCATCTCGCTATTTTTGGTACCCAAGTTTCTGCCCGAGGAGGAGGGCGGGCAGCTGAACACCGTGTTCTGCGATGGGATCGAGAAGAAAATGGGCATCAAAGGCAGCGCAACCTGCGCGATGCGCTTCGAACGCGCGCGCAGTTGGCTGGTGGGTGAACCAAACCGCGGTTTGGCCGCCATGTTTGTCATGATGAACTCCGCCCGCTTGCACGTCGCGCTGCAGGGGTTGGCACACGCCGATGCGGCCCACGCCAGGGCGTTGCGCTATGCAACGGAACGCGTGCAGTCGCGCGCGCCGGTGCGGCCCGAAGGCACTACCGCGCCCGCCGACCCGATTGTGTTACACCCGGCGATGCGTCGCAAACTGCTCACGCAACGTTGCCTGGTCGAGGGTGGACGTGCGCTGGCCTATTGGGCGGGGCACTTGCTCGACGTGGCGGAGAACGGCCAGTCGGCGGAAGAGCAGGCGCAGGCCGAGAAGCGGGTATCCATTCTGACCCCCATTCTCAAGTCGTTTCTCACCGAAATGGGTTGGGAAGTGGCCAGTGACGCGCTTCAAGTATTCGGCGGGTACGGGTACATCCACGAGTATGGCGCCGAGCAAACGGTGCGCGATAGCCGCATCGCCATGATTTACGAAGGCACGAACGAGATCCAGGCCATCGACCTGATGCAGCGCAAAGTACTGGCGGATAACGGCGCCGCCTTTGGGCAGTTGCTGAACGACATACTTCTACACGCGGAACAAATCGAGGCCCGGGCTCCCGCGATGGCCGGTCGCGTGGGGTATTTGAAGCAGCTTGTGGAGCACACCCGCGCTCAAGTCGATTTGTTGTGTCGAGTCGCGCCTGTCGACCGCGAGTTTCCTTTCCGCATCGCCGACGATTTCTTGCGGGCTGCCTCGCTGCTGTTACTAGGCTACATGTGGTTGCGCATGGAAAGTGTGGCAAGGAAACAACTAGAAATGCGCGAGAATGACCGCTTCTTGACGGCAAAATGTGACAATGCTGCGTACTTCTTCCGCTTTATCCTGCCCGAAGTACCGTTTTTATTGGAACGGGTGGAACGCGGACAAGAGCCGTTGCCCCCGGTGGAATTGCCGGCGTAATCCTCTGAAAAGCGCTGTCGTGAAGTCGGCTTCGCGTGGCCGTTCCGACGTCGGCGCTTTTCGGGGTAAAATCGAAAAGTTTGTTGCGCCCTGATCAATCGAGGTTTTCATGAAGCGTGTGCTGTCTCGGATGCTTGTGGCAAGCAGTCTGATGCTCGGAGTGTCGCTTGCGATGCCGTCTTTTGGTGCCGAAGGGCCGGCCGCGCCGGACGCTGACCGCGGAGCCAACCTGTTCGAGCAGGGTGATGCTGCCCGCGGCATTATTGCCTGTGCCAGCTGCCACGGCGTGGCGGGTGACAGCACACTCGAAGCTAACCCTAAGCTTGCTGGTCAATCCGCGGGCTATATCCGCAAGCAGCTCATCGACCTGCGGGCGACGGATAACGAGCCCCCCACGCGGGTTAGTGTCATCATGAATCCCCTGGCGGCACCCTTAACCGACCAGGACATTGCGGATATCGCCATTTATATCGAACAGCAGACGCTCGAGAACCCGGCCACCGCAAGCAATCCCGATCTCGTCGACCTCGGCCAAAAGATTTGGCGCGGTGGCATCCCCAGCAAACAAGTCCCGGCTTGCGCGGCCTGTCACGGTGCGCATGGGGGCGGAATTCCCGAGCAATACCCCTATCTGGGCGGACAGTTCGCCAGCTATATTCGCGACCAACTCATCGCATTTCGCAGCGGCGAGCGTGGCAACAACGAGGCCATGTATGACATCGCCGTGCGGTTGTCCGATCCCGAGATCGAAGCCGTCTCTGACTACGCTGCTGGGCTGCGGTAATTTTGGGTCCCACGCTGCGGCTTGTATTTCTATAGACGCTGATTCGGCCGCAGCGGTACGCTTGCCCTCGTGCCGCGGGTGAACCTTTTCGTCAGCCGCTTATCTATATTTAAGGCTGTTAACTCAAAAGCACCTGCAGGGCTTTACCCTCCGACCATCTCGCTTTGGGTTCACCGTTAGCGTCGTGCGTAATTCATACCCGCAATGGCACTGTGGCCAGCTGCGGGCTGTGTTGTATGTGTCGCACGATCGTTTCTGCGGTTCTTGGCGGATGCTGAAGCCCGCTGCCCTCCACCTGATCCATGACTGAAGCCGCTATTTCTACCCGTCCTCAAGCGCGCCGTTGGCGCGAATTCTTCGAGCTTCTCGGCTCGATGCGGTTCGCGATCAGTCTTTTAGTCATTATTTGTGTGGCAAGTGTGGTGGGGACGGTGCTACCGCAAAATCAGCCACTCAACAACTATATCGATCAGTTTGGCCCGTTCTGGGCAGAGTTCTTCGACACACTATCGTTATTTAACGTTTACAACGCCTGGTGGTTCTTGGTGATCATGGCGTTCCTGGTGTTATCCACCGGAATTTGCTTGATTCGCAATGCACCGGGAATGATCCGGGATTCGCGCTCATTTCGCGAGCATATTCGCGAAGGTAGCTGGCGCTCGTTCCCTCATCGGGCCGAAACGTCGTTTACCACAACGGCCGAGACCGCGGCGCAGCGTGTCGCCAAGTGGCTGGAGCGTTCAGGCTTTCGTGTGCGAACGGTGCCTAAAGACGACAGTGTGCTGGTGGCCGCCAAGGCGGGTGCCGGTAATCGCTGGGGCTATATATTTGCGCATGCGGCAATTGTCATTATTTGTTTGGGCGGTTTAGTCGATAGCGACTTGCTCATTCGAATGCAGATCTGGTTCGGTGGCAAGCAGCCGGTTTTCGAGAACATGCTTGTATCTGAGGTTCCGCCCAGTGGCCGACTTTCAGTCAATAATCCAAGCTTTCGGGCCAGCGCCCTCATCCCCGAAGGTGGGCAGACCAGCAATGCCGTGGTGCTTGTGGGTGAAGGTGCCTTAGTGCAGGCGTTGCCATTTACGCTGCGGCTTGAGGAGTTCTCGGTTGACTATTACTCCACGGGCATGCCCAGTGACTTTGCGAGCAAAGTGGAGATTACCGATCACGACACCGGGGAAACCTTTACCCGCACCATCCGCGTGAACGAGCCGCTGAGCTACAAGGGCGTAACGGTGTATCAGGCCAGTTTTGATGATGGCGGAAGTACAGTGACGGCCCTTGGTTACAGCTTGGATGGCGCCTTGACCGAGCCGTTTTCAATTAGCGGGATTGTAGGCGACACCGTACCCATCCCCGGGGCCGATGGCGAAACGGCCGCGGCCCTTACGTTCACCGCCTTGCGTCCGATCAATGTCGAGAACCTCAGCGAAGCCGGCGCACCCGCTCCGCGCAAATTGGGAGAGCATGTGGCCGCAGTGACCGGCAGCGCGGCACGCGATCGCAGTCAAGAATTCACGAACGTCGGGCCCAGTCTGGAATATCGCCTGGTGGACGCGGCCGGTCAGGCAGTGGAGTTCCACAATTACATGTTGCCGGTGATGTTGGACGACTTCCCAGTGTACTTGCTCGGTGTGCGTCCAAGTCCGGCAGAGCCCTTCCGCTATATGCGCATTCCCGCCGACCGCGACAATAGCCTGAACGAGTTCCTGCTTTTACGGAACGCCCTGCAGGATGATGCCCTCCGCGCGGAAGCCGCGCGCCGCTTCGCAATGCGCAACATGATGCATTCAGCGCGTGAAGCCGGGCCTGGTGGGTTCGGTGCCGCAGCGCTTGAACGAGGAAAGGCCATTGAGGCTTCAGCCCGACGGGCTCTTGATGTTTTCGCGGCTGGCGGTTTGCAAGGTATCACGCAGTTTCTGGAAGGTAATGTGCCGGATGACGAGCTGCAGCGTGCTGCGGAGGTCATCATTCGTCTGCTGACGGGCGCGATGACGGATTTGCGTGCACTCGCCAGGGAAGAAGCAGGATTAGCACCCTTGTCGAATGATCCCATCGAGTGGCAACGCGACGATACCTGGCTGCGGCTATCGCTCGCCGCGCTATCGGATTTGGCGTTGTATCCGGCGCCGGTATTTTTCATGCTCTCGAACTTTGAGCATGTTGAGGCCAGCGTGTTCCAGCTCGACCGGTCTCCGGGCAAAGGAGCGGTTTATTTGGGCTGTTTGCTGCTGGTGCTGGGTGTATTTGCTATGTTTTACATCCGGGAGCGGCGCATATGGGTGTGGCTGCGCATGGGGGACGAGGGGCGCGGCCGCGCATTGATGGCAATGACCTCCACGCGCCGGACGTTCGATTTCAACCGTGAGTTCGAGCGGCTCAAGCGGCAGTTTGAACAACTTTTCGGTTCCGGGGATGTTCAATCCCCAGCACAGGATAAGGGCCATGCAAATAACCTCGAACGATGAAGTCTGGATTGACTCGGACATCGAGCCGATACGGCGGCGCTTCGATTGGACCGACCTCGCCTTTTTGTTGGCTCTGGTGATTGGCGCCGCGTACGCGATGATGCGTGCCGACGCGGTCATGGATGTCTACGACCGGGCGATTCTCATCGGCGCAGTTCCCACCTTGGCGTGGCTGGCCTGGCTCTGGCGTCCGCTGCGCCGGCTCATGATTGCGCTGGCCTGTACCGCAGGCTTGGCGCTACTGCTTTACGGGGGCAACCTGGCACGCGCTGACGAGGCGTTCTTGCTGCGATATCTGCTGTCGTCTCAGTCTGCCATTATGTGGATGTGTGCGCTCTTTGTTTTGGCCACACTTTCTTACTGGATCGGACTGATCGCGCGTAGCGACACCGCGTTGTGGTTGGGTACCGCGCTCAGCTGGGGGGCGATTCTGGCAGGGTTTACCGGCTTGCTGGTGCGTTGGCACGAAAGCCATTTGCTGGGGCCCGACATCGGATACATCCCCGTCAGCAATTTGTACGAAGTCATTATCTTGTTTGCCCTGGTGACCGCACTGTTCTATTTGTATTACGAACAGCGCTACCACACGCGGAGCTTGGGCGGATTCGTTTTGCTCATTGTGACAGCAGCTATTGGCTTCTTGCTGTGGTACACGTTTGCCCGTGAGGCGTATCAGATCATGCCGCTCGTCCCGGCGTTAAAAAGCTGGTGGATGAAGCTGCATGTGCCGGCCAACTTCATCGGTTATTGCACATT
>CAZMVM010000195.1:0-6026 GCA_964569785.1 uncultured Pigmentiphaga sp.
AACGTCGATATTGTTCCAGACCACGAGCCAGACGTGCTGCAATCTCCGGATTCAGGCTGTCGAGGGCAAGCACGCACTCTCTCCAAAGCTGATAGCCCTCGCCAGACTCCTGGTGGAAAGCTCGCGGATTGTTCAAACAAAACTGAAATATTACGGCGCGCACACGATTGGGGTTGCGCAAGACAAATGCGGGGTGCTGCATGAGTTCACGGATCTGCGCCACATCCGCCGTGCGCGCCGAGGCCTGCAGAGCGAACCACTTATCGATTACAAGCGGGTCGTGTTGCCATTGCGCGTAAAAACTGGCTAGGGCATCGCGCGCCAGCGTCATTGGCCCAAAATTAACCAGTGCCGATAGCGAGGCTATGGTGTCGGTCATGTTGGGTGCGGCGTCAAACTGAGCTTGCACCGCGGCGGCAGCCTCGCTATCTCCCGCCGTCATCAAATAAATGAGTGCCAGGTTTTTAAGGTCGCGCTTACCCGCGGAGAGTGGATCCGGGGAGTAGGGCCCAGGGGTCTGGTTCGTGGCGACGGTCTCATGCCATTCTGCAAGCAAGGCACTACCGAGTTCGGCCCGTACATGGTCGCGTGCTTCTGCAAGCGACTGCGGATCCACCGGCTCTGTGCGTTCTGCCAAAATGCGCTCGGATGGTAACGACAACGCGCGTGCTTTCCAAGCGGGATCAAGGCTGGTATCCAGCAGAACTGCTCTCCAAGCCTCAATGAGGGGGGTCGATTCAGGCAAGGGGTCGCCGGAGCGCAAAGCTTGCGCAATGCGGAAGAGATGGCGTATGGCAAGCTCCTGACCCGCTTCCCAGCGTGTAAACGCGTTGGTATCGCGGGCGAACAGGAGCGCGAGCTCGGTGTCGGAATAGTCATACTCGATGACGACCGGCGCCGAGAAGTTGCGCAGCAGTGAAGGCACGGGACGTTCGGCGACCTGCTCGAACACCCATTGTTGTGACTTTTCTGTCAGTTCTAAAAGCAGCGTGTCATGGGCTTCGGGTTGGCCCGCCAGGCGCAGCGGTAAGGGATCCCCTTGCGGACTCAGCAAGCCCACCGCCAGCGGAATGTGCAAGGGTGGTTTGACAAACTCGCCGCCGGCCAGCTTTTCGATGCCGACGGGCGGGTTGCTTTGCTCTGCGGTAATAGTCACCCGTTGAGAAGCAGCGTCGTGATCGATATGGATGCGTACGCGAGGTGTGCCTGCCTGGTTGTACCAGCGTCTGAAAACCGAAAGGTCGCGCCCCGGCTGTTGTTGCTTGTAAACCGACTCCATGGCGTCGATGAAGTCGTCACAGGTGGCCGCTCTGCCATCGTGGCGTCGCAAGTACTCCTGGAAACCCTGCTGAAAACCTACCTCACCCAGCAACGTGTGTTGCATGCGGATGACTTCCGCCCCTTTTTCGTAAATGGTAGCCGTGTAAAAGTTGCTGATTTCCTGATAGCTCTCGGGGCGAATGGGGTGCGCCATTGGCCCGGCATCTTCAGGAAACTGAGACGCACGTAGTGTCAGTACGTCGTCGATGCGCTTGACGGCACGTGCACTGCTTTCGGCGCGCTCCAGTTCGTCGTGCGGTAAGTTGGGAGCATACTCGCGCACGGCCACTGCCTTCATATCGGCGGAAAACTCTTGCTCGCGGAAGACCGTTAAGCCCTCTTTGAGACTGAGCTGAAACCAATCGCGGCAGGTAACGCGGTTTCCCGTCCAGTTATGGAAGTATTCGTGTCCGATGACCGCTTCGATGGCACTGTAATTGGCATCGGTGGCAGTGGCCGGGTCGGCAAGTACATAGGCAGCGTTGAATATGTTCAAGCCCTTGTTTTCCATCGCGCCCATATTGAAATCATGGGCGGCCACGATCATGAAGCGGTCGAGATCAAGTTCGAGGTTGAATCGCGTCTCATCCCAGCGCATCGCCCGCTCGAGACAGTCAAGTGCCCATTCGGTCTTGGGCTCATTACCTGGGTCACAGTACACCTGAAGCAATACCTCACGGCCGGACCGCGTCTGCACGCGCTTTTCGCGAACCGCTAATGTGCCCGCTACTAATGCAAACAGGTAGGATGGTTTGGGGAATGGGTCGTGCCAGCGTGCCTCGTGTCGCCCATCAGGCAGCTCGGCGGTATGGACCAGGTTGCCATTGGATAGCAGGGTGGGGTAGCTGTCGCGATTGGCCCGTAAAGTAACGGTGTAAACCGTGAGCACATCGGGTCGATCTGGGAAATACGTGATACGGCGGAAGCCTTGTGCTTCACATTGCGTGAAGAAGACACCGTTCGAGACATACAAACCCATCAGCGTAGAATTGCTTTCGGGCTTACACCGCGTAATCACTTCCACCTTCGCCGTGCTTCCGATACCACGAATGGTCAACGTTTCGTTCGTTATTTGGTAGCGGTCTGGCGTGAGCTGCTTGCCGTCAACGGCGACCGAGACGAGTTCGAGGTCCTCGCCATCAAGAACAAGGTCGTCGTCTCCGCCGGGAACTTGCCGTGCTATTGCCATTTGGTTCCGTACGAGTGTGGCAGAGGGCTCCAGGTCGAAGGTCAGCTCGACCGTTTGAACGGCAAAGGGATAGGGACGGTAATCCTGGCGGTAGATAGTGACGGGGGTGTCAGTGCGCATTACGTGGTCTTATCAACGAACTAAGGGAATTGTACCGGTCTGTCTGCCGGCGCCCATCGGCTGGATGGCCAGCCCTCATGGGGCAAGAGCCGGGGTCAGCTGTAAATACTGCATACCCTGGAGGCAGTCAACAGGCAGGAGAGTTTCATGAAACCGCTAACATCAAGACAGTTCGCGTGGAGAGGTTTGCAGGCAGCTGCAATGGTTTTGGTCGTGGCACTAACCGGATGTAGTACGTTGTCCGAACCGTCGCCGTTCGTAGCTCGGGTGACCGTATTTCAGCAGTGGCCAGCCGATGCTTCGGGCGCGACCTATCGTTTTGCGAAAGGGAGCGACACACAGAACCTGGAGCAGCGCAACTATCAGGACTACCTGCGCGTTCAACTGTCGCAAGCAGGCCTGGTTGAAGCCCAGCCGTGGCAACGTGACGCGCGCTTTACGGTTAACTTTACGACAAATAGTGAAGCATTTCAGACGTGGACCGAAGTACCCAGCTCGTACCCTTATTTCTACGGACCGCCTATCGTGGGTTTGGGGTACGGACATCGTTTTGGATGGGGCTATAGCATGATGGTACCTTTTGGCGGCTATGGATACCAGAGTGTGCCGGTGACGGCGTGGCGCTACACGCTAGTCGTGTCGATCCGCGACCAATCGCAAGCCAATGCCCAGGTCTATCAGGGGACCGCGACCCACGTAGGGGACGGTGGGCCCGACGAGCTACCGTTCGTCGTGCCTTACCTGGCAGAAGCGCTGTTTTTGGAGTTTCCTCAACCCAATGGTGAATCGAGGACGGTGCGGATACGGCGTTAGCTCACGTCATCGGCGGGCGACTCTTTCAAAGCCGCAGGCGTATCGCAGTCGTATGCGACTCAATAGGTTCGCGCCGGCCATCTCGCCAACCGAGCAGAACGCAAGTAAGTGGAAGAGTGCCGACCATGAACGCGCCGATTCTTACGCTACCGTCTTAGCCCGCGCCGCCGCCACTGGGAAAGGGCAGTTCTGGGAGGTGTCGATCGAGGCTTGCTCCCAGAGATGGGCGATGAGCTATGGATGGGCGCAGCAAGTAGGAAGCTCAGGCTGGCCCTGGCGCACGGCGAAGTCCACCCGGCCTGCATTTGAAGGTTGGGTGGACCCAAGCGGTGGAAGTCGATGCGAGCATATAGTCTATGCGCTGCCTCGCTGCCGTGCTACTTGACGCGGCTGCGGTACTCGTGGGTGCGCGTGTCGATCTCGATCTTGTCGCCAATATCGCAGAAAAGCGGCACCGACACTTCGAAGCCACCGACAATACGCGCCGGCTTCATGACTTTGCCCGAGGTATCGCCGCGCACGGCGGGTTCCGTGTATTCGATCTCACGTACGACGACAGTAGGCAATTCGACTGAGATGGGGCGGTCGTCGTAGAAGACAACTTCGCACTCCATGCCCTCTTGGAGGTAGTTCAGGGCGTCGCCCATGCTCTCCGCCTCGACCTCGTACTGGTTGTATTCTGAATCCATGAACACGTACATGGGGTCGGCATAGTACGAGTAGGTGCACTCGCGGCGATCGAGAATGAGGTCGTCGAGCTTCTCATCCGCTTTATAAACGGCCTCGGTCACGGAGCCGGTAAGCAGGTTCTTGAACTTGAACTTTACGACCGCCGCGTTCCGGCCCGACTTGTTGTATTCGGCCCGTTGCACGACTTGCGGCTGATCGTCGATGACGACAACATTACCTACGCGTAATTCTTGAGCTGTTTTCACACGCTGTCCTAACCGGTTTACTTAGAAATTGGCTAATCAACTATTTTAGCCGCCGCAAACAGAATTCGACCAGCTGATCCGCAAGCTCGGGCCGGCGGGCCAAGTGTTCGCTCCAACCGACGGCCGCTTCCCGCCACGTCATCATGTTAGGGTCTGTCAGCAACGATGCCAAACATGCCGTGAAGGTGCCGGGGGTGTCCATGCCATTCCAGCCGTGATGGAGCTTACGAACGTTCGGGGAGGAAGGGTAGCGGTCGAGCCAGGCTTCCAGCTTGTCAGTATGAGCGTTCGCGCTTTGCGGATAAATATGCCAGCATAGGGGCCGTCCCGCCCATTGCGCACGTACGAAGGAATCCTCGCCCCGTACAAAATTAATATCGCAGCTCCACAATAAACGATCAAATTCCGACTGTGGTAAGAAGGGCAAGCGATAGACGTGCACGTTGTCGCGACGTCCTGCACCGAGTTCGGGCGCGACACCGTCGGCTTTTAGCACAATCACCGGCCTCGGCTGCTGTTGGAGGGCTGTCACGAGCGCGTCGATGGGAGCATGGGGGTAGCAAAACAGGGAGATGAGCAAGGGCCGGCGCAGGTGCTTGGCGACGCTCGGCATACTGGACGTTGGTGTCGCATCTGCGTCGGCAGGCCATGATGCCGTGGTGTGCGCTTCCTGAGGCGCTGGCGTCGTCAGAGGTAGCGGTACGCCGATGCGATGTAAAAACTCGGCTTGTGCTTGAGGGCTCGCCTGAAACCGGTCGCGTTCGCGCAGCAGGCCGGGCTCGCGAATGAGGCCACCGGTGTGCGTGGTAAACCCGGGGAAGAAGAAAAACTTCTCGACCCCTCCGGGTTGCGGCGAGGGCAGTCCGTGGCACGAATCTACCCACGACTCCGCGGTCAGATATTCAAGATTAAGCCAGACTTGATCGGCGGTCATAGCAGCCCGGAAAGCGGGAGGCAGGTCGCATGCAAATGCCTCGATCACGACGTCACGGGGATGCAGGTTCTCAGTCGTGTCGTTCCAGCGCACCACGTCGATTTCGTCTAACCGAAAAGTGTTTGCCGACGTTGCTGGAAATGGGTGAAGCCGGCGTAACGTGTCAACATCGTCGATCCAGAGGCGCACGCGCCAACCATGATGATGGGCGAGCCGGCGCGCTAGCCGCCAACAGACTCCGGCATCGCCGAAATTATCGATGACGCGGCAAAAGATATCGACACCAACCGGACGCTGCCGAAACTTGTTATGCACTGCTGTTAAATCCAAGCCGTCCACAAAGATGAACCGGCACGTAAGAGCAAAGTTCGAATGGGCCGCGCTCCCGGCCCTGCGTACGCTACAAGCTGAAAGCCAGGTGCCGCTATGAAATGAAGGCTGCCCCTGGAAAGATCATGGAGCGTGCCTGTCAGTCGATTTCGATGCGTTATCGCCGCTGATATTGCATGCTGCCAAACATTATTTCCCGCGCTTTGGGATCATCCTCGAGCGGACGACGTTGATCGGCCAGTACCTGCATGCCCCGTTGCACAGCGGGTCGAGCGCCGATGACGTCGAACCAGCGTTTGACGTTGGGAAATTCGTTGAGATCGACGCCTTGGCGTTCGTAGGAATGGAACCAGGGCCAAATCGCGATATCGGCAATCGTGTAGTT
>CAZMVM010000196.1:0-5891 GCA_964569785.1 uncultured Pigmentiphaga sp.
GCAAGGCGCCGAGTCCTGCATGCATAAAAGCGGGCGAGCTTAAATCAACGCCCAATCGTTCCAGCTCGCTGCGAAGAAAGTCGACGTCTTGCAATTGCTCGGCGGTGTACTTGGGAGCGTACTTCAAAATGGCGTCGCCAATTGTCAAACGATCGAATGGTTGGGACAAATCAAGTTCGCGTCCTTGATACTCAAACACCAAGGTGCCGTTCACCTCAGCGGCAACGCGGCGGAACAAGTCTTCCGTGAAGTCCATCAGCCACTTGTACTCAACGTAGGCGGCATAGAACTCCATCATGGTGAATTCGGGATTATGGCGCGGGCTTAGCCCTTCATTTCTGAAGCTTCGGTTGATTTCAAAGACGCGCTCGAAGCCTCCTACAATGAGGCGCTTCAAATAAAGTTCGGGGGCAATGCGCAAGAACATTTGCATGTCGAGCGCATTGTGGTGGGTCACAAAGGGTTTAGCTGCCGCGCCCCCGGGAATGGGGTGGAGCATGGGGGTTTCTACTTCGAGAAAGCCGGATTCAGTCATCGCATTGCGCAGTTCGCTAATAATCTTGCTGCGCTTGATAAACGTCTCACGCGTGCCCTCGGTCATGATCAAGTCTACGTATCGTTGGCGATAGCGCAATTCCTGATCAGCAAGACCGTGGAACTTATCCGGAAGGGGGCGCAGGGATTTGGCCAGCAAGCGCGCAGTGTGAACACGCACGGTCAATTCGCCCTTGTTGGTTTTGAAGACGGTGCCTTCTATTGCAAGAATGTCGCCAATGTCCCAATGTTTGAAGGCGTTGTAAGTGTCTTCTCCCAGCGTGTTGCGCTCGAAATATAGTTGGATGCGTCCGGTCGCATCTTGAAGAGTAGCGAAGCTGGCACGGCCCATGACCCGCTTGAGCATCATGCGGCCGGCAACTTTGACCGGAACCGCGGCTTCCTCAAGTGCTTCCTGGGTTTGCGCGCCATAGCGTTCATGGAGTTCGGCCGCGCGTGCGTCAGGGGTGAAATCATTGGGGTAGGCTACGCCGTCTTTGCGTAAATTGGCCAGCTTGGCCCGGCGTTCGGCAATAAGACGGTTTTCGTCCTGAGGTCCAGACGTGTCAATAGGGGGATTGGTCATGTTGGTTCAAACGCCCTGCTTAAGGCTGGCTTCGATAAAGGCATCGAGATCGCCATCTAGCACTCTCTGGGTATTGGAAATCTCGACGTTGGTACGTAAGTCTTTGATACGGCTTTGGTCCAGCACGTATGAGCGAATCTGATGGCCCCAGGCGACATCAGTTTTGGACTCTTCCATCTTTTGCTGTTCGGCCATACGTTTACGCAACTCAAGCTCATACAGACGGGATCTCAGCATCTGCATCGCTTCTGCGCGGTTACGATGCTGCGATCGGTCGTTCTGGCACTGCACGACAATGCCGGTGGGCAAGTGAGTGATGCGCACCGCCGAATCGGTACGGTTAACGTGCTGTCCACCGGCGCCGCTCGCCCGGTACGTATCGATGCGCAGATCGGCAGGGTTGATGTCGATTTCGATAGAGTCGTCAACTTCCGGGTACACAAAAACGCTCGCGAACGAGGTGTGGCGCCCCCCGGCGGAGTCGAACGGGCTTTTGCGTACGAGACGGTGCACACCGGTTTCAGAGCGCAAAAGGCCATAGGCGTATTCGCCCTCCACCTTGATGGTGGCTGACTTGATGCCCGCGACTTCTCCTTCAGACTCTTCAAGCACTTCGGTCTTGAAACCCTTACGCTCGCAATAGCGTAGATATTGCCGCAGCAGCATGGAAGCCCAGTCTTGAGCTTCTGTTCCGCCCGCGCCGGCCTGAACATCGATGAAACAGTTGAGCGGATCGGCAGGGTTGGAGAACATCCGGCGGAACTCGAGCGCTTCCAGGCGTTCTCTGAGGTGCTCGAGGTCTGACTCGATTGCTTGCAAAGTAGCATCGTCGTCGTCGGCCTCGGCGAGCTCGTACAGCTCCTGGGCATCGGTGAGTCCGGCACGCAGCTCATCTAAGGCCAGCACAACGCCTTCCAGGTTCTTTTTTTCGCGCCCTAGATCCTGGGCACGTTTGGGGTCGTTCCAGATATCCGGATCTTCAAGTTCCGCATTGACCACGTGTAGGCGTTCGGCTTTCGCAGCGTAGTCAAAGATAGCTCCGTAATGCGCGTTCACGCTGCAGGTAGTCGTCGATGTGGTGCTCAATTTGATTGCGACGTTCCGCGTCCATGCAGGCTCCTTGTAACTTTGTACGATTTCTTGAAAAGCGATGAATCCGGGATGGGAGGGAAGAAGCCCTCGGGTTACCCCTGATTTTACCGAGAGTTCCAGATTGGGCCGCGTCGCTCTCAAAGTCCCTCAGCATGCTCTAGCACGAGCTGGACAGACACCATGTTGTTCCAGGTATTGGTTTCCAATCGGTAAGCTGCACGAATACTGCCCGGTATCGGTTCGCTACGACCGAACCAAATGGCGTCAAAGCGTTGGCGGTCTCGTTCGAGAAGCAGCTTTAAGTGCTTTTCCCCCACCAAGCGCTGGTTGCGCACGGTGAATTCATCAAGGAACAAGGGGGCTGGGAAGCCTGCGCCCCAGACCTCCCTCGTCAACATGCCCGCCACATCGACGTTGGCATAGCCCGATTCAAGCGAGCCGTCGGTCTCCAGGACAGGTTCGAACTCTGAACGGCCGGTGAGTTCTCGTACTGCCGCGTCAAATGCCGGCACGAAGCGTTCGAAATCCCGTTCATACAGCGTGAGCCCGGCGGCCATCGCGTGACCACCAAACTTGGGAATCAGATCCGGGGTGCGCTTGGCAACCAAGTCGAGCGTATCGCGCAAATGTACATCGGGAATCGATCGGCCCGATCCGCGAATTTCCCCATTCTCCGCCGGGGCAAAGGCCAGCACCGGACGCCAAAACTTTTCCTTAAGGCGCGAGGCGACCAGCCCGACCACGCCCTGATGCCAGCTCGGGTCGTAGACACAGAGGCTGGCACGAGCGCTGGCGTTGATGTTTTCGCAGGCCCTCAGCGCCTGTTCATGCATGGTGCTCTCGATTTCTCGCCGCTCACGATTGATGGCGTCGAGCTCGCGCGCAAGATGCAATGCTTCGTCAAAATCATCGGTCGTCAGGCAGCGAATGCCCAGACTCATGTCTGCCAGGCGACCTGCCGCGTTGATGCGTGGCCCCAACGCGAACCCGAGGTCAAACGTGGTGGCGTTACGCGCCTCGCGACTGGACACAGCAAATAGCGCGCGCACGCCGGGCTGCATACGACCCGCCCGTATGCGTTGAAGACCCTGATTAACCAGCAGTCGATTGTTGGCGTCTAACTTCACGACATCAGCGACCGTCCCCAGCGCAACCAAGTCTGCGAGTTCGTTCAAGCGGGGGCCGCCGTCCGGCGGGAAAACACCGCGTCGGCGCAGTTCTGCTCGCACCGCCAGCATGAGATAGAAGATGACGCCCACCCCCGCCAGGTTTTTTGATGGGAATCCGCATCCCGGTTGGTTCGGGTTCACTATCGCGATCGCGTCGGGCAATTCCTCGCCAGGAAGATGGTGATCGGTAATCAGAACTTTGATGCCACATTGATTGGCGGCGGCCACACCTGCGACGCTGGCGATACCGTTGTCTACCGTAATGATGAGGTCAGGTTTTCCGGCCCGGTGCTGCAAAGCCAGTTCGACAATTTCGGGCGACAGCCCGTATCCGGTCTCAAACCGGTTAGGAACCAGATAGTCTACGACGGCGCCCATCGCGCGCAGCGCTCGTATTCCTACTGCGCAGGCTGTAGCCCCATCGCAGTCGTAATCGGCCACGATGAGTAAGCGTTCGCGGCGCTGAATGGCATCGGCCAACACGTGCGCGGCGTTCTCACAGTGAGTGAGGTTAGATGGGGGTAGCAGGCCAGACCATTTCGAACGAATCTCGTCGGCGTGTTGCACCCCTCGTGCTGCCCATAAGCGAGCGAGTAAAGGGTGGACGCCAACGGCTTCCAGACGGCGAGCAATATCGAGTTGAGGCGGGCGAATCACAAACCGGGGCGAGGGCAAGACAATACTCCTAGTCGTAACAGGCTTAGCTCGGGCAGCTGCCGGGGCGGGCGGGTTCACAGGTCATCAAAGGGCGGTTCGGCCGAATCAGCAGGGGCTCGAGGAGGTTCCAAGGGCGGCGCCCACCATGCGCGCCATGCTTGTGTACGTCGCGGCACCCATCGCGCCCAACCTCGCGGCGCGTCAACCCGCAGGGTAACTAGTCGGTCTGCACCGGTGAGCACCAGGGTAACCTGCCGTAACTCACGGACGGCCAAGCGGCGTTGCAGCGGTTTGAAGTGCTGCTCTTCGATGACGGCCAATGTCTGCAACCAGCTTCCCCAGTCGCCCTGCTGCGCGTATGAAACGAGCCCTGCTTCTACTATTGGCTCACTGTTGTCAGTAGGTTGATCAAACTGGTCGGGACGGCCGCCGCCATGCAGCCACAAGCCGTTTATCTCCAGCTTGCCCTGTTGGGCGCGACGCTGATTAACGGGGTGATTGTGCCAAACCATTTGAACTGCGTTTAAAACGCGTCGCCAAGGTCGTGCAGCCGCATGGTGGGGCCACCAACGTTCCACCTCCTGACCAATCGCTGCTTCCAAAGTAGGCGCGTAAGGCAGCACGTCGTTGGGAAGAGTCAATTGGAGTGTCGTGCCCAACCGCCGCTCGACCCGTATGCCGGCGTCGCTGAGCTCGGGCAGCGCCGCTTCGAGCAACGCCTGGGCGTCGTCCTCATCCAGGTCGAGTGACGCAGGGTCCGCTAGAGAGACGCCATGTTGCGAGACAGCAAAGTGTACGAAATGTGCAAGCCAGACCCGGGCATTGGGGGTGGAAGCAGTTAACGCGTCGGCGGCCAATACTGCCCAACCCGCTCCCCAGGGCTGGTCGGGTTCAGGGGTAAATCCTGCTCGCCGAAGTGTCCAGGCTTGATAAGGGGTACACAGGGTGTTGTCAGGATGGATGACCTCGTGCTTGGACGGCACCTTCGAGAGCCAGCCAAGCAGTGTCGGGGTATGTCCTTCGAGTTGGTCAACGAGCGCGGATGCAACTCCGGCAGGTGGGAGCGCTTGGGGGATCACCAGAATCATGGGCAATAATTTTAGGCCGTTCCCGGGCTTCGTTGGAGACTGTCGTTCATGCAAAGCGCGCAAAGGAGCCACGGGGTCGGAACATCGGAGCGTCGCGGCGAGCAAGGGCGTGCCCAGTCCGCGAAGACGCAACCTCTGCCATAATGCGCGGGTGAGATCAAACTACGAACTTTGGATAGGCTGGCGCTACACGCGCGCAGGTGGGGGTCGCCGGCGCGACCGGTTTTTGTCATTCATCTCGGCGTCGTCCATGGTGGGCATCGCCTTGGGAGTGGCCGCCCTGATTATTGTGCTGTCGGTCATGAACGGATTCCAAAAGGAAGTTCGCGACCGCATGCTGTCAGTTCTGCCACACATCGAGGTCTTCGCCCCCGGCACGCGTGCTCTGGACCATTGGCAGGAGATCGTCGCAATCGCCGAGCGCCATCCGGCGGTAAGGGCCGGGGCACCGTACGCATCTTCGCAGGCCATGCTCGCTCGCGACAGCGTGCTGCGCGGCGTGCAAATTAGTGGCATCGACTATACCGCTGAGCCGCAGGTTTCCGAGCTGGCCGAGCAGATTATCGTGGGTTCGTTAGAACAACTAACACCCGGAGCTTTTGGCCTTGTGCTCGGACAGAATCTTGCTCATGCATTACGAGTGAATGTAGGCGATTCTGTTCTTGTGATGGCGCCTCAGGGCACCGTGAGCCCCGCAGGGTTCTCCCCACGGATGCGACAGTTCACCGTTGTGGGTATTTTTTCGTCGGGGCACTACGAATACGA
>CAZMVM010000197.1:0-5875 GCA_964569785.1 uncultured Pigmentiphaga sp.
TCGGGTAGTGGTCCCGCCTATGTATTTCTCTTTTTGCAATCCCTCATCGAGGGCGGGGTGGCGGTCGGATTAACTCACGAGCAAGCTCGGCAGTTAGCTCTGGGAACGTTAAGCGGTGCGACACGGCTGGCAGCAGAGTCCAGCGAGTCGCCCGAAATTTTGCGGGAGCGCGTGACTTCGCCCGGCGGAACCACGGCTGCAGCGCTCGACGTGATGTTTGCCCGAGATCTACCCGGCGTCATTCGCGCGGCCATTCAAAGCGCCGCGAACCGCGCCGCTGAGTTAGGAAATGACTACAGCTCGAGCTGAGGTCCGAGCGGCACGATACCGGTGGGGTTGATGTGCCGGTGGCTTTGGTAGTAATGGCCTTTGATATGCGTGAAATTCACCGTCTCCGCAATGCCGGGTAAGTGATACAGGTGGCGCATGTAGTTATGCAGCGTGGGATAGTCCTTGATGCGCTTCAAATTGCATTTGAAGTGCCCGTAATACACGGTATCGAACCGGATTAAGGTGGTGAACAAACGCCAGTCGGCTTCGGTGAGCACGTCCCCACACAAGTACGTGCGGCCGTCTAAACGTTGCTCGAGCCAGTCCAGCGTAGAAAACACTTCGGTAACGGCCTCTGCATAGGCATCTTGGGTGGTCGCGAAACCGGCGCGGTAGACGCCATTGTTGAGCTGGTGATAGACCCGCTCGTTTACAGCGTCGATCTCCTCCCGCAGCGCAGGCGGGTAGTAGTCGCCTTCCTCAGCGCCGACCCCATCAAATGCCCGGTTGAACATGCGAATGATCTCAGAAGACTCGTTATTGACGATGGTACGGGTCTTGGTATCCCACAGCAGGGGTACCGTGGCGCGGCCACTGTATGTCGGGTCAGCGATTGTGTACAGCTGATGAACTGCCGTCACCCCGTTCACCGTGCCGGGCCGAACTCCCTCGCCAGGTTGAAAGGTCCAGCCGTCCTCAAGCATGAGCCAATGGGTAACGGAAACCGGAATGATGTTTTCCAACCCTTTGAGCTTCCGAAATATAAGCGTGCGATGTGCCCAGGGGCAGGCAAGGCTGACATAAAGATGGTAGCGTCCCGGCTCGGCACGAAATCCTCCCCGACCGGTCGGGCCGGCGCTACCGTCTTCAGTAATCCAATTGCGAAAGGCAGAGTCGCGCCGTACAAATCGCCCGTCGTCAGCGTTTGAGTTGGGCGGCGCGTCATGCCAGACGCCATCGATGAGAATTCCCATAAGTTGCGCGAGCCCCATGAATTGCGAATAGCCCTCATGATGCAGTAGAAACGGGGCAATGCAAAGTACCGCTCCGGCAGTAACTTGCTCAGGCCTCAGTTCAATTAGGGATATAGGAAAGAGCCATCAGGAGCGGCAGCGGGCGATGGACCACCTGTATGGAGGAAGGCATTGGTGTCCTCGTCGTTGAGGCACTTCATAGGTAGGCACCCAAGGTCAATCCATCGGCGCGACATGACGCCTGAAAAGCTGCGCATGCCCACGTAGCGAACACGCCGCAAGATGACGGTGTCGGGGTATGAGCTTTACCGCTGCCTTAAGCGCAATAAGGGCGCGGGTGGTGCCCGAAAGGGGCGCTGCTTATCGAACGATAGGCGTGAGAGTGTGGCCTGAAACGAGACACGCGCGGTCGAGCTCAACCGCGCGTGTGCGTCATCACTACTTTGCAGTTTCCTGGGGACCCATCACTCCGGGAAGAAAATGAACCGGATCAGGAAGAGGGCAGCGACGATCCAGATAGCAGGGTGCACCTGGCGCGCCTTGCCGGTAAGCAGTTTAAGTACAGCATAGCTGATGAAGCCGAACGCCAGACCGGTGGCGATGGAGTAGGTGAACGGCATCATCACCGTAGTCAACGCGGCCGGGACGGCCTCACTGATGTCATCCCAAACCACATGGGTTAGCTCACGCACCATGATCATGGCTACATACAAGATAGCGGGCGCCGTGGCATAGGCCGGAACAGAGGCGGCTAATGGCGCGAGGAATAGGGCTGCGAGGAAAAGCGCCGCAATGGTCACGGCGGTGAGACCAGTGCGTCCTCCCGCCTGAACACCCGTGGCACTTTCAAGATACGCTGTCGTGCTACTGGTGCCCAGCAGCGAGCCTGCGAGAATGGCAGAGCTATCAGCAAACAAAGCGCGCCCAAGGCGGTTGCCCGGACCATCCACAGGCAGATTAGCGCGCGTCGCGATTCCGATCAGGGTACCCGTGGCATCAAAGACCTCAACCAAAACCAGGGCAAGGATGACGTGCACGAAACCCAAGTGGAGCGCACCGACAATGTCAAGCTGCAAGAAGGTGGGCAAAATGCTGGGAGGAGTAGAGATCACACCGTGGATTTCGTTGATTCCCAAAAGAACGCTGGCCACGGTGACAAACAAAATACCCAGCAGGATGGCTCCGCGTACTTTCAACGCGTCGAGCACTGCGATAACGAAAAACCCCACGATCGCAAGCAGGGTGGGGGTAGCGTGCAAGTCGCCCAACCCGACGAGAGTGGCGGGATGCGCAACGACGAGACCGGCGCTGGAAAGGGCAATAATGGCCAGAAAGAGTCCAAGGCCCGCCACGATAGCGGCTCGCAACGACCGCGAGATTCCATCGATCAGCCAGCGGCGTATTCCCGTTACCGTCAAAATGATGAAGATAACGCCGGAGATAAAGACGGCACCCAGGGCCTGCTGCCAGGTGTACCCCATGGCGCCCACAACGGTGAACGCAAAGAACGCATTCAGCCCCATCCCTGGCGCCATACCCACCGGCCAATTGGCCAGCAAACCCATGAGCAGCGACCCCAGCGCGGCGGCCAAGCACGTAGCCACAAACACTGCGTTTCGATCCATGCCGGCGTTACTTAACATCTCCGGGTTAACGAAGATGATGTAAGCCATGGTTAGAAAGGTGGTGACCCCAGCGAGGATCTCTCGTTGCACGGTCGTATCGTGCTCACGCAACCCGAAGAGCTTGTCCAGCATGAAAAACCTTGCGCGCAATGATGAAAAAGAATTGACACAAGTGCGCAAGGATATCTCAGTATGACTTTTCTGCATACAGATTGACCCCATCTTGTCTCCTAGATGCCGCATGTGGCGGCGAAAGTTGCCTGTGAGCAAGGAACCACCGCCTCGCGGTAGGGACTAAGAGGGCGAACCGAAACCAGCTGACTTTCACGGGTGACGCCGACGTGGCTTTACACTTCAACATCAGCGGCATTCCGCCGGACGTTAAACTTCGATCATGATTATTCTTGGATTTGAAAGTTCGTGCGATGAAACCGGCATTGCCGTGTACGACACTGCGAAGGGGTTGTTAGCGCACGCCCTGCATAGTCAGGTTGCTATGCACGAAGATTATGGTGGGGTTGTGCCAGAACTGGCGTCGCGCGACCACATTCGCCGCGTTATCCCGTTAACCGACCAAGTATTGACAGAAGCAGGGCTCGCTCTTGGCGACATCGATGCGATCGCCTATACCGCAGGCCCAGGTCTGGCCGGAGCTTTGTTGGTGGGGGCTAGCGTGGCGCATGCCATGGCCTGGGCGATCAACGTGCCAGCGATCGCCATTCACCATCTTGAGGGGCATCTGCTCTCACCCTTGTTGGCTGAACCGAGGCCGGTTTTTCCCTTCATCGCTTTGCTCGTATCCGGCGGACACACCCAGCTGATGCGGGTGGACGCAATAGGACGCTACACATTGTTGGGAGAAACCCTTGATGATGCGGCTGGTGAAGCGTTTGATAAAACCGCGAAGCTGCTTGGGCTTGGGTATCCGGGTGGGCCCGCTCTCGCGGCGTTAGCAGAGCAGGGCGATCCAGCCCGTTATCCCTTGCCGCGGCCGAAAATTCACAGCGGGGATCTTGATTTCAGCTTCAGTGGCCTGAAGACGGCAGTGCTGACCCGCTTGCGGCGTCTCGAGCAGGAAATGGGGGGGGCAACCCGAGATGACGTACAGTGGGCACAAGTACGGGCGGATTTGGCCGCGTCCACTCAGGCGGCTATCGTGGAAGTGCTTGCGGCCAAAGCGATCAAATCACTTGAGCAGACGGGGTTGAAGCGGCTGGTCGTGGCGGGTGGCGTTGGCGCTAACCGATTGTTACGGCAAACTCTGCTGCGGGACGTGGAGCGTTTCCAGGCGCAGGTCTACTTCCCACCCGTGGCGCTCTGTACCGACAACGGCGCGATGATTGCCTTCGCGGCGGCAAAACGCATCGAGGCAGGCTTGGCGGATCTGTCTGCGAACGCCTCATTCACCGTACAGCCACGCTGGGCGCTCGAGGCAGTGAGTGCAGCCTGAAGCGCGCCTTGGTACGAGCCCACCACCGCCGCGCTGCGCGGGGCGCGTGCGCCCGCGGTGAGGCTGGGTACACTGGCGGCGCAGCGAGACAACGTCTCGGTGACTTTGCGGTTGACCTTGGCCTGGTCGTCACGTGCGTCGCTGCCGTTTTCTACGAGTGGTGACGGCGCGTCCCGATTGTTGTTCTGAACGTTCCTTCCGACTTTCGCCTATGCGCGGTTCCGTGCCGGCGATCAGGCGTTCAATATTGCTCCAGTGCCGGTAGATCAAGAGCAGGCTGATGGCACCGATCGCCGTACCCACCGGCGCATTGGTCGACCAAGTGACGCCAGCGCCAAAGAGGTAGAAAAGTGGGGCGAAAATGGCGGCGCAGATTGCGGCAAGCGATGAGTAACGGGAAAAGAATGCCACAATGAGCCAGGTCGCCAGTGTTGCCAGCGCGAGCCACGGTTGAACAGCCAGCAGAATTCCCAGCGCGGTGGCTACTCCTTTGCCGCCTTTGAAGCGTAAAAATACCGGATATAAGTGGCCGAGAAATACCGCCACCATGACGAATGGAACGATGGTGCCACCGGGATGTACGTTCCATTGCAGGGCCAGCCAGACTGCGAGCCAGCCTTTGAAAGCATCACCCAGTAGTGTAAACAGCGCCGCCAAGCGGTTCCCTGATCGGAGGACGTTGGTGGCGCCCGGATTGCCGGACCCGTAGGTACGCGGATCCTGCAATTGCAACAAGCGGCTGATTACGACAGCAAATGATACTGAGCCGATAAGGTAAGCGAGGGCAATCGCGATGAGCAGCCACAACGCGAACGGAATAGAGGCGGCAAGGGTAGTCATGTAAGCCAATGTTTCTGATGTTGATCAAGTTTTGATCTATCCTTGGTTGTGCGAATTACTATAGCGCGCCTGCGCCCGCCCGGTAAGCGTTGTGTAAAGGCGACGGGGCCGGCGACGACGTAGGCACTGCGCTAGCATGGAATAGAATTCTTACCTAGTCTTAATGGGGATAACGTGCTGATTCTGGTTGCAAACGACGATGGATATTCCGCACCCGGCCTTGAGGCCCTGGTGGAGGCCTTGCGCCCACTGGCTGAACTAATGGTGGTTGCCCCGGAAGTAAACCACAGTGGCGCGTCTAATTCTTTGACTTTGAATCGTCCGTTGTCGGTGCGTACTGCAGCTAACGGCTTCACCTACGTCAACGGAACTCCCTCTGATTGCGTGCATATTGCCCTCACGGGTTTGTTCGATCGACGTCCAGATCTTGTCGTATCGGGCATCAATAATGGCGAGAACATGGGCGAAGATACGCTCTACTCGGGGACGGTTGCAGCTGCAACCGAAGGATATCTGTTCAATATTCCTGCCATCGCATTCTCCTTGCAGGAAAAGGGTTGGAAGCATTTAGATGCGGCAGCGCGGGTCGCGCGCGACATCGTTGAGCGCGCAATCAACAACCCGCTACCCGCACCAACATTGCTTAATGTGAATATTCCCAATCGTCCTTACGACGAGCTCAAGGGTTTAAACCCTTGAGCTCGTCGTAAGGACGA
>CAZMVM010000198.1:0-5862 GCA_964569785.1 uncultured Pigmentiphaga sp.
AGCAGGAGTCTTCCGTGAAACGACGCGTCGTGATCACCGGTTTGGGGATCGTCTCGCCGGTTGGCAATGACATTACCACCGCCTGGGACAACATTGTTAACGGCCGTTCCGGAATCGACACCATCACCCGTTTCGATTCAAGCCCCTTTTCGTGCCAGATTGCCGGCGAGGTCGATAGCTTCGACGTCTCGCAGTACATCCCCGCAAAAGAAGCGCGGCAACTGGACACCTTCATACACTACGGTATCGCCGCAGGCATACAGGCCTGGCAAGATAGTGGCCTTGAAGTCGATGAGGCCAAAGCCGAGCGTATCGGTGTCATTGTCGGTTCTGGTATTGGCGGCCTGCCACGTATCGAGGAAACCCACCAGGATCTCATCGAACGTGGTCCCCGGCGTATCTCTCCCTTCTTCGTGCCCAGCTCGCTCATCAACATGATCTCGGGGCACTTGTCCATCATGTATGGTCTGAAAGGCCCCAGCTATTCGGTGGTTTCCGCGTGCACGACCGGATTGCACTGTATCGGGGATGCCGCGCGACTCATCGAATACGGTGACGCCGACATCATGTTGGCTGGCGGTGCGGAGTCTACCGTTTCCCCGCTGGGTATCGGTGGTTTTGCGGCGATGCGCGCGCTTTCCACTCGCAACGACGACCCTCAAACGGCTTCCCGCCCCTGGGATCGTGACCGCGACGGGTTTGTGCTGGGTGAAGGAGCGGGTGTCCTTGTTCTTGAAGAGTACGAACACGCCAAGGCCAGAGGCGCGCGAATTTATGGCGAGCTCGCCGGCTACGGTATGAGCTCAGACGCCTATCACATTACGGCGCCCGACCAGGATGGCCCACGTCGGGGCATGCTCAACGCGCTCAAGAACGCTCGCGTTAACCCTGACGAAGTGCAATACATCAATGCCCACGGCACCTCGACGCCGCTGGGCGACAAGAACGAAACCGACGCGATCAAGCTTGCGTTCGGAGACCACGCGTATAAGCTAGTCGTTAACTCGACGAAGTCGATGACCGGACATTTGCTGGGCGCTGCAGGCGGTGTGGAAGCAGTGTTTACAACGCTCGCGGTTTATCACCAGGTGTCCCCTCCGACCATCAATATTTTTAATCAAGACGCCGAGTGCGATCTCGATTATTGCGCGAACTCCGCGCGTGAAATGCGCATCGAGAATGCACTGTCCAACTCATTTGGCTTCGGTGGCACCAACGGAACCCTGTTGGTGCGCCGAGTCTGATTCTGCGGGGCCGCAGCCATGCCGGTATCCCGTTTAGCTGTAAGCGGAATGGTGCGGCCGGCCTGGTGGCGTCCGCACTCGCCCCGCCAGATTCAGGTCGACACCCGTGGTTGGTGGCGCTGGCAGGCGCGCGATGGGCGCTGGTATGTTGTCTTACCCGAAAGTATCCATACTGGCCCCGGCGCGCGCTGGATCACCGTTTCGGGCGCTACACTTGACTCGCATGGGCTTTCCGCACGCCGCGCACGCTGCACCATCTGGGCCAGTAGTGTCTCGCCAAGTGTATGGCGTAGTTTGTGTGTTGCTGTGCAGTGGCGCATGCAGCAAGGTGCGCGCGCATGAGTCAGCACGACAGCGATCAGATACTTGTCGAGCGAGTTCAGCGCGGAGACAAGGAGGCATTCAACCTCCTCATCCTCAAATATCAACGCAAAATAATCCGGTTGTTGTCGCGAATTCTTCGCGATCCCGCCGAGGTCGAGGACGTGGCGCAGGAGACGTTCATCAAAGCCTATCGTGCGTTGCCGAACTTCAGAGGCGACAGCGCGTTTTACACCTGGCTTTACCGCATCGCCGTCAATACCGCAAAGAACCATCTGGCTGCTGAACGTCGACGACCGTCGGGTAGTGCAAGCTACGAGAACGAGGACGGGGAAACTTTTGACGAAACAGAGAACCTAAGCGATATCAACACTCCTGAAGCAGCCTTCGCCAGCAGGGAAATTGCCGAAACCGTGAACCAGGCGATCGAAGAACTGCCTCAGGAATTGCGCACTGCCATCGTTTTGCGCGAGCTCGAGGGACTCAGCTATGAGGAAATCGCGCAGGCGATGGAATGTCCCATTGGTACGGTAAGGTCGCGTATCTTTCGAGCGCGAGAAGCCATTGCAAATCGTCTACGACCATTAATTGACGTGGGCGATGATCGACGGTGGTAATGCATGGCAGTGTCGCGTAGTGAAATCAGTGAATGCCAGCCCGTACATTGATGGAGAACGGGCAAGGAGCCAGGTCATGAGTGCAGTGCCTACGCAAAACGAAGCAAATGCAGCGGACTCGCAAGAGGTCGCCGAAATGCTTTCGGCTTTCATGGATAGCGAAGCTGAGTTGCCGGTCGAATTGCTGGCGTCTGCCGCTGCGCGCGAACAATGGGCAACCTATCACCTCATCGGCGATGTTTTGCGCTCCGAGGAGCTGGCCTTTCATGTGTCGCCCGCCTTTTCACAGCGGCTTGCTGCTGCGCTCGAGGCAGAGCCGCATATCGTCGCGGCGCGTCGCCGGCCGGCCCTCCGGGTGGTCACCCGTTACGCGCTGCCGGGCGTCGCACTCGCGGCAGCGGTAGCTGCAGTAACCTGGATGGCGCAGCCTCTCATCGCACCCGGTGGTCATACCCTACAGGCTAGTTCTTCCCAAGCCGAGGGCACCTTTACCGCGGCTTCGCTGGGAGCAAAACCGGTGCTGATCGACTACCTCGACGCACATCGCCATACGGCAGGGTTCAATCTGGGCGCCGAAAGTGATCTTGGTGTGGGGCTACGTTAGCATGAGGGGCGGGATTTTGCGCCAGCGAGTGTGGTGTGCGGTGCCACGATCTTTTGCAAAGCAGTGCTGGGCTCCACTCCTGGCGCTCCTACTGGTAGCGGCGCCAACTTGGGGCGCCAGTCAGGAAACCAGTCTTGATGCGGGTTTGCAGCTCATGGCCCGCCTGCAGCGGGCGGCCCATGTGCTCGATTACTCAGGGATCTTCACTTACCAACAGGGCCAGACGCTGTTGTCCTCGCAAATCGCGCACATCGTCGACGAGACCGGGGAACGACAGCGCGTTGAAATTCTTGATGGGCGCAAGCATCGAGAATTTTTGCGACACAACAACCGCGTTGAAAGCCTTCTGCCTGAGCGCCGCGTCGTGCTCGTCGAAGAGCGCGATATGGATCACTTCCCAGGCCTGTTCACCGGCGACGTACGTGACTTGGCCCCGTATTATGCGATCGAGCTCGATCCGGAGCATGGTCGCGTGGCTGGTCGTCCGTGTCAAATTGCACATGTCGTGCCACGTGATGATATTCGGTGGGGCTACGAGCTTTGTGTCGATATCGAGACTGGCCTATTGCTCAAGGTGCAAACTCGCAACTCCCAGGGAGACGTGCTTGAACAGGCGGTGTTCTCCGAGGTTCATATCGGAGAAGATGCGGAACGCGGGCTGTTATTGCCACGCCATGACATTGCTGGATGGGAGCGTATCAAAACGGGTGAGCCCGCCGACCTTATCGCGGAGGGATGGGAAATCGGGACACCGGTGGGGTTTAAAGTGGTAAATCAGCTTCGCCGTGCTATGAAGCACAAAAAGAATGTGCATCAGGTCGTGTTATCGGATGGGTTAGCCGCGATCTCGATCTTCATCGAGGCCTGGAGTCCAGAGCGAGGCGACATAGGCACTACCACTGAACACGGCGCCACCAGCGTATACCGCAGCCGTCAGGATGATTATTGGTTAACTGTACTGGGGGAAGTGCCTGCACGTACGGTACGTGCGGTGGCGGAAGGAACGCGCTATGCGGGAGCTCCACAAGCCTCCCCGTAAGGCTGCATCACGTCTTTTATTCAGTTCGACGCCAAATCAGTATTCCTCGATTGCCATATGGGTTAGTTACTGGTTACAACCAGGTCTCTGGCGTAGTTTCGTTTAGGTGCGGCCTGAGCGGCGCCAGGGTGATCGGCAGATCCTGGGGGAGGGTGTGCGGCCCCCTTGCATCGCCAACCTGAAATTGGAAACGGAGTTGCAAATGACATTTCAGTTCGTGCAATCCATGCGCCGCCTGTGCGGTGTGATCACGCTGGGGCTCGGCCTGGGGCTGATCGCGGGCGCTCCCGCGGGCGCACAGCAGCTTACGCTGCCGGATTTCACTCCTATCGTTGAAAAGGTGGATCCTGGTGTGGTCAACATTCGGACGACCGCATCAATTCGGGTGTCGGGACGCGGGCCTGGCGGCGGCAGTGATCCCTACGAATTGTTCCGCTGGTTCTTCGGCCCCGATATATTCCCGCCTGGGTTTCCTGGTCCGCGGCGACCCGCGCCTGGCCCCGAACCCGAGGAGCGTACGGTTCCCCGAGGCTTGGGTTCCGGCTTTTTCATCTCGTCCGATGGATACATTCTCACCAACCATCACGTTATTGAAGGGGCTGACGGCATCCTTGTGACGCTGTCCGACGGCCGGGAGTTCGAAGCTGAACTGGTGGGGTCTGATCAACGCACCGACGTGGCGCTGGTCAAAATCGACATCAAGAACGCTCCCGCGTTAAGCATCGGTAACACCAAATCGCTCAAGAAGGGTGAATGGGTTCTGGCGTTTGGTTCGCCCTTCGGGCTGGAAGCAACAGTCACCGCCGGCATCATCAGCGCCATCGGCCGCGACACCGGCGATTACCTGCCCTTTATCCAGACCGATGTTGCGGTCAACCCGGGGAACTCCGGCGGTCCCTTGGTGAACCTCAAAGGCGAGGTCGTGGGGATCAACTCCCAGATCGTCTCCCGTAGCGGCGGCTTCATGGGAATTTCCCTTGCCATTCCCATCGACGAGGCCATGCTGGTGGCTGACCAGCTGCGCGCTACCGGTAAAGTGGTTCGCGGTCGCATCGGGGTACAGATTGGCGAGGTCAGTGACGAAGTTGCCAAGGCTTTGGGGCTCGATCGTGCCACCGGGGCGCTCGTCAGCAGTGTAGAGCGAGGCGGCCCGGCCGATAAGGCTGGCGTTGAGCCCGGTGATGTCGTGCTGGAGTACAACGGCGTCGAAGTCAAGCGGGTATCCGATCTGCCGCGTATGGTAGGCGCCAGCAAGCCTGGGTCGACGGCAAAGCTCAAGGTATGGCGTCGCGGCAAACCCGTCGATCTCACCGTTACCGTGGGACGCCTCGAGTCAGAAGGAGCGACACCGACAGCAGGCAAGGGCAAGGATCCTGAAACAGCGGGCGCCAACAAGCTTGGCCTGAAGGTCACCGACCTCACCGCGCAAGAGCAACGTGAATTGGGCGTGCGCGGCGGAGTGCGTGTCGAAGCCGTTGATCCAAGTGTTGCACCAACCGGTATTGCCGTGGGCGATATCATTCTTGGGTTGAATGACGTCGAGATCGAGAATGCCCGACAGTTTGATGAACTTGCGGCCAAACTCGATCGTTCACGCACCAATGCACTGTTGGTACGCCGTGGCGACCTTACCCAATGGGTGCCCGTACGACCGTCGCGGTAGAATAGGGGGCGATTTGCGCGGACTCAACAGTGTCCGCGCGCCCACAACTCATCCGGTCACGTAAGTCGTACGAAGTGGATCCGTCGATAGCCAGGGGCGCAAGCGCATTGCGCCCCTTTTCGTGTCACACAACAGAATATGCAGCACATCCGCAATTTTTCCATCATCGCCCACATCGATCATGGCAAGTCAACGCTTGCCGATCGCTTGATTCAGCGTTGTGGGGGACTATCCGAGCGCGAAATGGAGCAGCAGGTGCTCGATTCGATGGATCTCGAGCGCGAGCGCGGCATCACTATCAAGGCGCAGACGGACACTCTCAGTTACACCGCGAAATATGGCCAAACCTACCTGTTGAATCTAAACGACACGAC
>CAZMVM010000199.1:0-5851 GCA_964569785.1 uncultured Pigmentiphaga sp.
GAAGCAGAATTGCGACTCATGATGGAAATCTCAACTTAATACAGAGGGAAGCCACAGCACCAGCATGGGGAAGGCCATGAGGATGCCCAGCCGCAGGAAGCTGGACGCAAGGTAAGGCAACACCCCACGATAGATTTTTGAGAAAGGTATGTCCGGCGCAACGCCGTGCACCACGAAGACGTTCATACCCAAAGGCGGCGTGAGTTGACCGATTTCGATAATGACGATGTTGATCACCCCCCACCAGACAGGATCGAATCCCCAACTGATTACCAGCGGAAGCGCGAAGGGCATGGCAATGACCATGGCGGCCAGTTCGTCGAAAAAAGCGCCGGCCACGATGAACACCAACAGGATTAGACACATTGCGGCCCACACCGGTATTCCAGAGCCTTCAACGGCCTCGACCAGCACACGGGGGGTTTGAGTGACGGCCGCGAAATAGCCGAACAGCGACGCACCAATCAGCAGGACATAAATCATGGCCGAGGTGGATGCGGTGCTGGTCAGGGCGCGGCGCAAACCTGTCAGTGTCAGGGCGCCGCGCATCAAGGCAAATACGAAAGCGATGGCGGCCCCAACGGCGGCGGCTTCCGTGGCAGTGAATGCGCCGCCAACCATGCCGCCCACAACGATAAGGGCCAGTAATATCACTTGCCAGCTTTGAGCCAAAGCATGCAGCCGTTCGTTCATGGGCGCTTTCGGTCCAATAGGTGCATGTAGAGGATAACAGCGGGAATAAATGGCGATTGCCCCGTATTGCATCAGTACGGCAAGCAGTGCGGGTAGAAGGGCCGCTATGTACATGGTGACGATGAGTTCCTGCGCCAGCACCGCATAAACCACCATGGCGGACGAGGGCGGAATAAGGGTGCCCATCGTGCCCCCGGCCGCGACGGTGGCGGCGGAGAATCCGGGTTCATAGCCGCGTTTGCGCATGGAGGGCAGCGCGGCCCAGCCGAAGGTCGCGGTGGTGGCGACCGAGCTGCCGCAAACTGCCCCAAAGCCTGCGCAGCCGCTGATGGTGGCCGCCGCCAACCCTCCGCGGCGATGGCCGATCAGGGCGTAAGCTAGGCGATACAGATCTTCGGATAGGCCCGCAACGTTGGCAAAAGCGCCCATCATGATGAACAGCGGAATGGTAAGCAGATCCAGCGAAGAAAGAGTAACGGCCACTTCGGAAGCGATCATGGCCAGTGCCGGAGAGGGGCCGGCCAGGGCTGCGAATCCGACCACTCCTGCGATGCCCATGGCAATGCCTACGGGCACATGCAACAGCAATAGCGCGAATGTGGCGGCCAGCCCCAGCAAGGTAAGAATTACGGGATCGTTCATTTTTTTTCCGGGCGATGGACGAACGGCGTCCGCCGAAACTTCGGCTAATCAGAGGGTCCAGAAGTTCAGGACGTGGAGGGGTCTGTCAATGTGGCCAGGGCAACCAGTGCTGTCAGCAAGGTAAAGACGGCAACCGCCGTCCACCAAGGCCATACGGGCCATCGCAAAGTGGGCATGGCTTCGCCTGCCTGATACATGTCAAGCGCGTATAACGCGCATTGCCATGCCATGACGGCGAAGAAAAGAGCAGTAACCACGGCGCCGAATAAGTTCAGCGCCTTCAGGGCGTGCGTACCCAGGCTGCGGCCCACGAAATCAACCGAGATATTGCCGCGTGAGGCGACTACGTGCGGCATGCACGCAGCCAGTAAGGCTGCGGCAGCTACCATGGTCAGATCGGTCAGACCCCGAATAGGCGTGGCGAACAAATACCGCATGAGGATGTCGCCGGTGGTGACGGCTGCAAGTATCAATAAGCCGAAGACTGCGAGTCCGGCCAGGGCCTCTGCAAACCAGGCGGCCCTGCGATGAAGCGTGATTATCATGGCTACACCCCCACGCGTTGCAACATTAGCCGCCCGAGCGGACTTTCTTGACATTGGCAGTGAACGATTCGTAGAGGCTTTCGTGCTTGGGGTCCAATTTGCGCCAATCGTCAATAACAGGCGTTACGGCCTCTTTCCACGAATTGACGGTGGCCTCATCTGGCAGGACGACGGTATTGCGGGTAGATTTCTGTACTTTGCCCAGGACCTCTTCCTGCTGGGCGTCAAAAGCCTGGCCAATTTGTTTTGATAGCAGTTCGCCGCTGAAGCGGTCGATGGCTGCGCGGGCTTCGGCAGGCAGCGCCTCATAACGGTCTTTACGCATGACCACGCCCACTGCGACCGCCCCAAGCGGCACGTTGAGATGGTGGGAAGTGACCTGGTCCACCTTGAAGTCGCCGACGAAGCCCCAGTTATTCAGGGTCATGTCAACCACGCCACGCGACAAGGCTTCCGCGATCTGGCCGCCACCCACTTGAACCGGAGCGCCGCCCAGCAGCTCGACCATGCGGGTGGGAATGTCGCCCGAAACGCGGACACGCTTGCTTTGCATGTCAGAAGGTTGGTTGACTGGGTTGTTGGCGTGGATGGTGACGGGCGATGTGGCTGCGATAGCCAACACCTTAAGATCGTCAAACCCGCCTAGCTCACCGTTGTCAAACATGTGCTGCAGGGCCAGACTGCCCTCGATTGCCGTTTCGGTAGCGAAGGGCAAGCCCACCACGTCGGCGTCGTCAAAGCGTCCGGGCGTGTACGGCAGCACCACCCAAGCAAGGTCGGCCACGCCGTCGGTGACCAGCTTGAGCTGTTGTGCCGGGTTGCGGCCCAACGTGCCGCCGGCGAACATGGAGATCTCAAGGGTACCGCTGGAGGCCTCGCTGGCGTTCTTGGCGAAAGGGGTCAGGACTTCCGATGTGATTTTCGCCATGGGGGGCTCAAAGCTTGAAAATCGCAGCTTTGCCGCTTCTGCGGCCACGGCGGGCATTAGGGCGCTGGCAGTCAGCAGGGCTGCAGCTATCAAGCTGTGGCGGCGCGTGAGGCAGATGGGTTTCATGTTGTCTCCTGGTGGCGGGCTATGCCGTAAATTGAATTGTTGGGTTGCGTGCGCGGGTAGTGTTCTTATTGACCCGCGCTCGAACCAGCCGATGGGGTTCGAAGCAATCAAGCTTCGGACACTATGGGGTTGCGTAATACACCTACCTTGTCGATCTCCACTTCGACAACATCGCCGGGCTTCATCCAGACGGGGGGCTGGCGGCGGGCTCCGACACCGCCGGGGGTGCCGGTAACGATGACGTCGCCGGGCTGCAAGGGCGCAATTGCGGAAACGTACGCGATCTGGCGCTGGATACTGTGAATCATCATGTCAGTGGTGGCCCGCTGCATTTCCTGGCCATTCAGGCGAGTGACCAGAGTTAGCTGCGTATGAGCGGGTATTTCGTCTGCCGTGACCATCCAGGGGCCGAAGCCGCCCGTGCGCCAGAAGTTCTTTCCCGGCCCCCATTGTTGGGTATGGCGTTGCCAATCGCGAATGGTGGCGTCGTTGTAGCAGCTGTAGCCGGCGATGTGGTCGAAAGCAGCGGCCTCGGCGATGCGCCGGCCAGGTTTGCCGATGATGACGGCGATTTCTCCTTCGTAATCCAGTTGGGTTGACTCCTGGGGCACCGGAATAGCTTGGCCCTGGCCCACTTGCGAATCTGCGACGCGCAAAAAGAAGGTGGGCATTTCGGTGACTTCACGATTGGTTTCGCGTACGTGCTCGTCGTAGTTGAGTCCGCAGCACCAGATCTTGCCCGGTTGGGGAATGACCGGCAGGAAGGTGACGCTGTCTTCGGGGAAGTCGGCTTTGCGGCCTGCCACAGCCTGCTCAGCTTCTTTGATCGCATCGGCTGCGATCAGAGCTTTCAAGTCGGCATATCGGTTATTGAGCGCGACGCCCAAATCGACGATACCGCCTTGAGTTATGGCGCCGAAGCCGTGGCTGCCGTGGCGTTCGTAGCTGATGAGCTTCATAAGTGGGGATTTCCTGGTTGCCTGGCTAATGGGAAGTGTTGTGTCATAAATCTCAATATAAGAGATTTAATTACGATCAGTTTTTCATGTCAAGCAAGAAATTCCCATTTGGTGCCGCGGTTCTGGAAAACCCTGAGGTAGTAGACATGCGTTGCGATGAGAAACGCGAGTCATCAGATAAGTGAGACGCCACGCGCGCTGGTAAAATGGTCTGTTTTGTCTATCAGAGGCGGCATTAGCTTCGTAATCGGTTCTGCTTCAGCCGCAGCGTTTTTGGAGCGTTGGGGCCTGAATGACGCGGAATCGCTTTCGGGAGCGCGGGCTCTAATACTTGCGATGCCTCGCGAATCCCAGCGGGGCAAGATGTTCGCACCGCTCGATGACCTTCGATTTGCGGTTCTCGATGTAGCGTAGGCTCCAAAACAGAATATATCGTCATCTAGATTCGCCACGTCTAGCTTGTGTCCCAACGGCTTGTCGTGCTGGTGATTCGCGCCTACGATTGCTGCGGGGTCATGGGGCGCAAGGAGAGGTAAGTGAAAAAGCGATCTCGTTATGGCGTGTTCCGCAGAAACGCGTCTTTGACCTTGAGTGAGCGGGCCTATGCCTGTCGCCAGCGACTCATAAATATATGGACGATTTGGTTGGCGCGCGCGGAAGTGTGGCAGGCGTGGCAAGAGCATGGCTCGATGCAGGCCGCCATGGGGCCTCTTGAAACGCTGGATGCGAGCGAGCCATTTTTTTATGAGGACTATTTTATTGGCATTGAAGTCGGCCCGGATTGGTCGGCTAGCTAGGCGCCTGAGCGTCAGCATTCCTGATCATTTTTACAGAAATATCGATTTTCCAATCGATGGCTCTTATAGGCGATGCCTAACCGACGAAGGGCTAGCCGAGGTCCTACCTAGTATTCATGAGACTGCTAGAAAGCGCCGTCAAGAATTTGGCTACTGGGTAAGGCTGGGGATTGGATTTTTGGGTGCTCTAACGGGATTAGTCGCTGTGCTGACGTAGACGCTAGAACGGAATATCGTCAACGCTATCCGCGATGTTGGTCGCTGGCTGGCGTTGCTGCTGCTGCCGTTGCGCAGGCGCAGGGCTCCGTTGAGTCTGTTGCTGTGTTTGCGATGCGTTGTCTGGGCGGCTGGCAAACTCGATAGCGCTGATTCTACCGACGAGCTTGTAGCCTTGGGTGCCGTCTTGACGCTGGAACGTCTCGATATGCGGATCGTCTAGCGTGGCCGATATTAGTGTGCCTTTGAGTAGATATGCGGCTGGCGCGGATGCGGTGCCAGTCTTCGCTGCTCTGGTCGCAGTTGATGACTTGATAGCTCATTTGGTCGGGGGTGACCGCTTTCACCACGTCGTTCAGTACGGCGTAGCGAGTGGCTGGCATATCGATGGGATGATGATCCGATAATCATCGGATGGATAGGCCGCACTCAAATGGGGCAGGCAAAAGAAACCTCGCGTGGGATTGCAATCTTGTAGCTACAAATATTCCTTGCTTTGATGTGTTTATGTAACTACAATAATTAGATGGACATCACCTTTGATTCCGCTAAAGACAGAGAGAACCAAGCTAAGCATGGTGTCAGTTTGGGCCTCGCAGCCGAGTTCGAATGGGATGAGGCGGTTACATGGGAAGATGTTCGCCGAACCTACGGGGAAACCAGAAAGGTTTCTATCGGCTATATCGAGCTTCGGCTATATGTCGTCGTCTATGTGGATCGAGACGGAGGCCGACGTATTATCAGCCTGCGTAAGGCTAACAAGAGAGAGGTGAACTTTTATGCCCAAACTTAAAAAAGGAACCATCATTCCGACGCCAGAAGAGGACGCGGCCATCAATCGTGGCATTGCCTCCGATTCTGATACCTACGAGTTGGGCGCAGCCGACCTGAAGCATCTGCGGCGAGTGGGGCGCCCAAAGAGTGATTCTCCCAAGGTTCAACTGA
>CAZMVM010000200.1:0-3336 GCA_964569785.1 uncultured Pigmentiphaga sp.
AAAACTTCAAATACCTTCCACCAGGAGGTTTGGCCATGGAATACGACCGTTGAAATTCAGCCGTAGGTGCAATGTTTACGTATTGGCCTGGTAGAAAGGGCACGTCATTTGCCGTGCTCAGCTGTAACGCCAATGTGTCTGTGGCAGCCGGTTCAATGCCTTCGACCCTAGCGAGGTAGCCGGGCTCGGAGGCGGCCAATGCGTCGTCTCCCGAGTAAGGAAGCTCTATAACGGCAGGTTCTAACGCTCGGGCTCTGCAAATGAGGACGGTGCCACCTTCCTTTTCTGAATCGCTAAGGACGCCTGGATGATAGTCATCCATATCGACGGCACCGCACGACACTTGGGCCTGACAGGTACCACAATTGCCTTCTTCGCAGTCTACCAATAACGAAAGGCCGCGCGTTCGAGCAGCATCCAGAATGCGCTCCCCACTCGAAAGATGCAGTGTGTTTGTTTGCCCATCTGAAAAGATGAGTTGGACGGGAATGGACATGACTTGCTTCAGCTCGGAAGTTTTCTTGCGTGTCCATACAGCGGGCACACGTCTCAGATTATACCGAACTCGAGATACGCGTCAATATCGGAGATCTTTTCGAGTTAAGTCGGAAGCTATACAGTCAAGTATTGGAGACTGATAGAGGTTCGGTGCGAAGGTTAGCTGGCACATACACGCCCAGCAGCGATTGGATTCGCGTGAAAGATTCAACGGCTGTCGCTACCGAGTGGGCAGTCGTTGCGCCAAGGCGGGTTCAAACCCGGGTCGCAATTCCATCGCGGAACGCGCCTCCTTTTCCACGAATGGTTATCAAGGCGAAGTCGACGGAAGCAATGCCAGAACTCCCAACGCCCCTACTTGGATGTGGAGGGAAACAGCGGTTTTCGACCCCTTCGTTACTGTTGAGGGGTGTGTGATGCAAATGACGGGAGAATGCAACGAGAATTACGCGAAGCGATTTGGTTTCGCTTGGCGTATCCCCGTCAGACGAAGTGGAGCGGGGCGGTGCACTACTTGAAACGGTTATGCACGAAGGCGGGGCTTTAAAGGGGAAGCTTGTGTGCTTCAGTTTGAATTGTAAGCACCCGCAGATCGGTAAACTCTTCAATTGCCGCTCGGCCTCCGAAGCGACCATAGCCGCTATCTTTAACACCCCCGAACGGGATTTGCGCTTCAGTGTTTACAGTTGGTCCATTAATATGGCACAGACCCGATTTGATTCGATCTGCCACTCGCAACGTACGAGAGATGTCTTGTCCGAACACAGCAGCCGCCAAACCATATTCGGTGTCGTTCGCTACCCGGATTGCCTCTTCTACGCCGTGTACCCGTACGATAGATGCCACTGGACCAAAGGACTCTTCAGCATAAAGTTTCATACCCGGTTTTACGCCGTCGACGATGATTGGATCAAGGATGCTACCTTTGCGGCTCAATGCAGTAATGAGCTTTGCTCCTTTGTCAATCGCGTCGGCTAGCAAAGCTTCCAAGCGGTCTACGGCGTCTTCATTGACCAGAGCACCCAATTCCGAGGAGTTGCTGCGAGGGTCGTTAGCAGTTACCGTGGCTGTTTTTGCTGTCAAGCGCGATACAAATTCGTCAGCAATCTTTTCGTCAACAATGATTCGTTCTGTCGACATGCATATCTGACCCTGATGCATAAAGGCTCCAAAGGCGGCCGCATCTACAGCTTGCTCAATGTTTGCATCGTCGAGTACGACGAAAGGGGCTTTGCCGCCAAGTTCGAGCAGTGCAGGCTTCAAATAGCGACCACATAGTTCGCCAATGATGCGCCCCACTCGGGTGGAACCGGGAAAGTTAACGCGGCGAACGGCATCATGAGCGATCAGGGCCTCTACGATTACCGGCGCAGATTCGGTATCGTGATGGATAACGTTGACGACTCCGGGCAGGAATCCTGCATCTATGAATAGCTCGCCGATAAGATGGTGTGTGGCCGGGCATAGTTCAGAGGCTTTTAGAATCACCGTGTTGCCGCAAATCAAAGGCATTGCTACAGCACGAACGCCCAGTAGTAACGGTCCATTCCAGGGTGCCATCCCCACAACGACGCCCGCAGGCACGCGGCGTGTAATAGTCACTTTGCCAGGGTGGTCGGATGGGATCTGCTCTCCTACCACTTGAGTTGCCAAAGCGGCCGATTCGCGCAGAATGTTGATCGCACCCTGTACGTTGAACTGCGCCCAGGCTCTAGTAGAGCCGGTTTCTCGGATGATGTGATCTATAAACTGTTCGGTCCGATCCGTGAGCAGTTCGATGACCCGATTGAAAAGTGCACGACGGTGATTGGGCCCGGTGCATGACCATGCGTCAAATGCCGCTGCAGCGTAGTCGATGGCCGCATTAGCGTCTTGCACGGTGGCCGCAGCGGCACGAGTTGCAGTTGCTCCAGGCAGGGGGCTTAGACGTTCGAAATAGCGTCCATTGCTAGCGTCGCACAATTCGGCGCCTATTCGCAGTTTTACTTTCGTCATGGGAAGCCTCTTAGAGTTTCGAAATTCGGGCGTGCAGAACTGCCGCGCGGCCCTCTCTTACCGCTGCGAGGCACCGGTTGATCGCGGCTTCGGTTTCTTTGGGGTCTACGAGCAATTCGCCGTATGCGCCCGCCGCTTCGGCCAACTTAGCCATATTCGTTTCGGGTGCCAGAATAGAAGAAAATTCGTCCTGCTCACAAGCGTCGCCGTCAGGGTACATTCGTAGCGTAGCTTGCTTGACTGCAGACCATCCGGTGTTGTCGAGCACGACAGTGAAAATGGGAGCGCCGTACTGACGGGCCACTGCGTAAACCGAGCTCGGATTCGAAAAATAGAATGTCCCGTCTCCTACAATATGAATTACCGTACGCTCCGGATGAGCGAGCTTCATTCCCAGGGCAGCTCCACCCGAAAAGCTTAGACCGCCCGCTGGCATACCGACCAGGGTACCGCCTTCAGTTCTGGGAATCTGGTTGAACACCGACATTACATTTCGAACTGCTTCATTAATCACGATGTCAGTGGGTTGAATCAATTTTCCTAAAACCGCGCACAAATAGTCAGGGTTAATTTCCCCAACAGGTCCCATATTGCTGGCAGCTTGTTCAGAGGCTTGAGTGCGTTCTATATGTTGATTGCGCATCGCATTTACTCTGACCTGAGCCTGGTTCAAGAAATTAGGTGTGGCTAGCTTCTCTACTTCCTCGAGCAGCTGACGCAGCAGTACATAACTATCGCCTTCTATGCGCATATGGGTTGGAAAGCTCCACATTGGCATATCGCGCTTGCTGGCATCGATATCTAGCTGTGCCCACCACGTCTGCGGGTTTTCCCGCGTCGTTT
>CAZMVM010000200.1:3346-5844 GCA_964569785.1 uncultured Pigmentiphaga sp.
CAGGGGACGTCCACGTCTACCATCAGACCGAAGTCTGCTTCCTCTACATATGGTCCCGGCTGGTAGCCGGCAAAGCAGGGTGAATCGCGTCGAATATTGAGATAAATTGGATTGAACTCGCACACTCGTATTCCGGCAAATCGTGCAAGCTTGTCAATAAGCTCAGGCGTTTTGGGATTTCGTCCGGCATACGCGGTGATTAATAACGGGTTCTTGGCTTGCAAGAGGCGTTGTGCAACTTCCTGAATGTGTGTAGGTTTGGCTCCGCCCGCTTTCGCGGGAGGCGTACGCTTGACGTCCACGGGGCGCACTTGGCTGACATCGTGGGTCGACGCTAGTACCTCGCGCGGTAGCATCAGGTAACATGGGCCCATTGGGTCACTTTGCATTACCGTGTGCGCTCTGGCTAGAACCTCTTTAGTAATCGCGGGCGACGGCAATGTGTACTCCCACTTTACGAATGGTCGCACAAGACTGCCCTGATCAAATGGGTCTTGCATAAAATGCACATACGTGTCTCGGCAGCCGGGCAAATCGCCATAAGTACTAAACGGAGCGCGCCCCGCCATAAGAAGTACTGGAATCCGAGTCCGAAAGAGGTTGTGGAGGCCCATCGAGGCATTCGCCGTGCCGGCATCTACGTGTACTAAAACAGCTTGCCCGCGCCCCGTCGCTATAGCGTAACCGGCAGCCATATGGACAGCCGTATTTTCATGTGGACAGAGTATTACTTTCGGATACTTAAGTCCTGCCTTCTTCCATCGCGCCATTTCTTCAATAATGGGTGCGTGATCGGTGCCCAAATTACAGAACAGGTATTCGATTCCCAGTTCCACGAGAGCTTCAAGTAAATAATGTGAGGCGCTTTGAGATGGCATGCTCATAATCTTCGATGGGCCTTAGCAATAGGCTAGTTTGTCAGCAATTCATTCAATGCGAATGCCTGCTTCTTGAGCGACTGCGGTCCACCGTTCCAGGTCTGATGTCACCGTGGTGGCCATGGCTTCGCCTCTAATAGAGCTCGGGTTCATGCCAAGCTCATGAAAGCGCGCGGTTACTGCCGGGTCATTCAGAACATCGTTCAAGGTCTTGGTCAGGGTATCTACGACTTCGTGTGGCAGGCCTGCCGGGCCAACTAAACCAGTCCACAGCGTTGCATCGAAGTCCGGAACAGCAACTTCGGCAATGGTAGGCACGTCTTTCAGGGCAGCGGCACGATCTTTAGATGTTACGGCTAGCGCCTTTAGACGACCGCTTTCAATCAACGGTATGACCGCAGCTGTATCGAGAATGGCGAAGTCGGTTTGGCCGCCCATCAAGTCAGTCGCGGTCGGGCCTGATCCTTTATAAGGAATATGCGTGATATTGATGCCGGCATCGCGGGCGAAACTTGCGGCTACGAGCTGCATGGCCGATGACGCTGTACCGTGAGTAAGTGGCTGCTCCGCCTTCTTGGCCCGATCAATGAAATCCTTTAAGTCTTTAACATCAGCCATCTTGGGCCCAGTAACCAATACGTACGGGTACTGTGCGAGCAATGCAATATGCGTGAAATCCTTGAGTGGATCGTAGGTGACCCGTCCGGGAGCATAGACAGCCGGGTTGATGGTGAGGCCCCCACTGGACACTACCAATAACGTGTACCCATTGGGCTCAGCCTGTTTCACGTGATTTGCCGAAATCATAGATGCCGCCCCAGGGCGGTTCTCTACGACGAACGAAGATCCAAGGCGCTTTTGCAGCTCACTGGAAACCAAGCGAGCGAGAATGTCGTTGCTACCCCCGGGAGCAAATCCGACTACAACCGTTACGGGCTTCTCGGGATAGGCTGCATGGGTAAGCTGCGGCACAGCTAAACCTGTGACAAGAGCGCACGCGATTAAACCGCGAGTGAGAAAACACATGGTTGCTCCTCCTTTGATGTAGTCCGTGTACCGGACTTGAGTATCTATTGTAAGTGGTGGGGGAGAAAGCGGTCAATCGCGCGAGCTACGCGCCTATAGCGTAATTCATGGGTGGTTTTCGCAGGCTGTGCTCTATTACAAGATGGCGTGGATCTTGTGGCAATCGTCCGCTTGGTGATCATGGAGTTTGAAGGAGGGTGGGTACCATGTGCTAATCCTTTGCCTCACGCGCTCGTCACGCCGTTGAAGGACTTCGAAGTGCAGCGTCATGTTTAATGGTGACCCACGAGTGCGTCTCGATGACTCTGCTAAAAATCTATGAAATGTTGAGTCCGATACCAACAAATGGCGAAGTCGGCCACCGATCCACCCGTTACTGAGACACACCGATACTTTCATCCGAGTATTGCGGGTGCCCTGCCCTACGATTCCTTCGGAACTGATTCTTGATCTGGCGCATACCCTGAGATACGCCAATAAACTTGTTCGTAGAACGCGTGGTCTTGTTGCTATTCTTGATGGCGAACATCACGCCCTCGTTGAATGTTTGAATGACTGGGGTGTCGCGGTACTCTTCTCCGCTCCGGTGCCGCC
>CAZMVM010000201.1:0-5817 GCA_964569785.1 uncultured Pigmentiphaga sp.
GTGGGCGTGGTGTTTTTCCATTTTGAAAACAACACCTATTTGTACGCCGACACCTGGACTAGCGCGGGCGCTGGCTTGCTCGACGACAACGATTTCGCCATACAGCTCACGGGCATTCACGACTTCAGCACGTACGACTTTGGCTTGTATGTGCCCGGTTAGCGGCCCGCCCATACACCACAGTCGTCTTTGCGTAATGCAACACGGCGCGCGTGCAGGGGCGACATCCACATCAACCTGTAAGTTCAACGTCTTGCCTACAGGGCGCCGGTAGCAAGAATTTCTGTCAATTTAATTTCCACCTGGAGGGCTAAATGGTTCTTCAAGAGCTCGAACAACTTGACATCCGGATTGCAGCACTTTATGCCGCGCATTTTGGTGCTGCACCCGATTACGAAACCACCCAACATTACCGTCAAGTGTTTCAGCAGCTGCTAGAAGAGCAAGACGGCCGCCCAGCCGCTATTGAGAACGCAGGTAAGGCGTTGTCTGACACCATGTATCGTGACAGCCAAGAAGGCGGCAACGTCCCCGGCATGGATGACGAGGCTTTCGTTACCCATTTGTACCAAATTATTCTAGGTCGACGGCCCGACGCTGAAGGGCTCGACTACTGGGTGAACGAGCTGGCCACGGGGCAGGCCGAACGCGGCGAGCTCGTCGCCATGATGATGCGCGCGGCCCTGGAATACGAACGCGACGGAGCCTACGTAAGCAACCGCGCCGAGGTGGCTGCGGCCTACGCCCAATGGGGAAACTCTAACCCCAGCGTGTTGCCCTGGGTGAATTACACGGGCGAAGACATTCTGGCGGGTGTCAATGAAAACGACGACAGTGTCATTGCTGCGTTGGATCGCCTGCCCGCTAGCCAGCCGCGCACGGGCGACACCTACGAACTAACTCCGGAGCGCGATGTCATCGAAGGGACGGCGGGCGACGATGTCATCAACGCTTATTGGGTTGCCCGCGACGGCGACGCAACCTCAACCCTAACCCAGGGCGACATCATCGACGGCGGCGATGGTACCGACATTCTTAACGTCTACGCTGATGCCGCGGGCGCTTACAACAGCGTGATGCCTGCCGGTGCTCTCGTGCGCAACGTGGAAGTGGTGAACCTGTACAACCTGGCCGCAGATGTGAGCGAACTGGGCGACGCCTCGCTATACGAGGGGCTGGAAGAGATATGGCAAATTGGCCACGCGTCGGCAGTCACCAACCTGGGGCGCGATATGATCGCCGGCTTTCGCGACCTGGGGCGCGACGAGGTGGTGGACGTACAGGTGTTAAACACGGCGGATCAGGTCAATATTGTCTTTGATCATGTCTCCGACGCGCTGTGGGAAATACTTGTGCGGGCTGAAGACAGCGCGTTCAGCACGTTCACGGTGAATATCGAGGGCACCCTGTATGTAGCACCGTATGAAGACGGCGAGGGCCCAGGCCGCACCATCTACACCCAGATCTTTCTGAACGACAGCGTCGAGACGCTGGTGGTTAACACCGCTGCCCCGCTGATACTGTACGGCATTGAAGACAACGATACCATTCAGCGCATCGATGCCAGGGGCTCTGCCGCGGAAGTGTCGCTAACCCTTACTCACGACATAGAAAGCGTCATGTTGGGCGCCGGTGACGACAGTGTCTTCCTTTGGGATTTTCTGCCTTCAGCCGAACTCATATTGGATGCCGGTGGGGGCATGAATATGCTCCACTTGAGCCGGCCCAGTTACAGCGCGGACGAATATGCTGTGATACGGCAAATGCAGAATTTCCAGGTCATCAGGTTTCAGAATGAACAGCTCGATCTGGATGCAGCCCAGTTGTCCATCTATAAAAATATCATCGTCTCCACGGACTTCGACGGCGAGGGCGACGATGACGAGGCAGAAGTCGCGGCACCCCGCATCACGGTACGCAACCTTGCGGAAGACCAACTGCTCGAACTCAACGTTCACCACATCGATAACGGCACCACCCAGCTTGTTCTCATTGACCCGGCTTATAGCATAACCGTGGAAGGCGACGGTTGGACGACGACCGATGACATGATCGACCGCGCGATGAGCTTCCTGGTGGTGGAGTCAACCGACGGTGACATCATTCGCGACACGTTGACGCTGAAGGGCTGGCTGTGGATGTCGTACGACAACCGGGACGGCAAATTCAGCGTCATCGATGCCTCTCAGCTTGAAGAAGGGCTCGACCTCAGCTACCGCGGCACGGGTTCCGACCCAGAGCACGGCACCGGTATGTCGTCTATGGTGCAAGAAACCGTGGTGCTTGGCGACGGCTCAGATTCCATCTGGCTGGGTGTGTCGTTCAATCCAGATGTATTGAGCTCGTCGTCTTACGGCTTGATGGACATTATCGAGAACTTCACCAGTACAGCGACGGGCGAAGCCCGGCCCGATTTCATTTTGGGTGTTTCCAGCCTTGAGAGGGTAGACCTATCCGACGACGTCAGCACCTTGGAGCAAGCCTTCGAGGAAGCTGCGCAGAACTATGAACGTCGTCCGGACGAGGCCGTGAACGTATTGTTCTTCCATTTTGAAGGCGATACGTACTTATATGCCGACACCTGGACGGCAGAGGGCGCTGGAATACTCGACGCCAACGACTTTGCGATTCGAATCCTTGGTGTGCATGACTTCTCCGACTACGGATTGGGAGAAGTCGTGTAACCGTTCACCGAACCGCAGCCTGCACGCTGCGGCGGTGGTCTTCTAAAGCCTTTAACTTCAGCACGAGCGCTTTGGCGCTCACCCTCTAACGCCGTTTACCCAACGTTGTCCTGGCTATGTAGTCCTCAGCCAGCTGCGACGCTGTTATTACCAAGGGAGATCCTTATGGAGTTTCATAGCTTTGAGCATACGGAAAGCGTCATCGCAGCCCTTTACCTGGGGCATTTCGGGGCTGCACCCACCTTTGTTATCAGTCAACATTACGTGAAGATTTTCGACCAGCTCATTGAAGAGCATGGCTCCGACCTGGACGGCATCGCCGCGGCAGGGAAGGCGTTGTCGGAAATCATGTATGAAGACAGCAAGGGCAGTGGTGCCCGGCCAGATTCAACCAACGCAGAGTTTGTTGAACATTTATACCAACAAATACTGGGACGCCCCACCGATGCTGAAGGCCTGGACTACTGGGTAAACGAGCTGGAAACCGGTGTGGCCACGCGTGGCGAGATTATCGCCATGATTATTCTGGCGGCGCGCGACTACGAGCGTGACGGCGCCTATGTAGAAAACCGCGCGGAAGTAGCCCGGGCCGCGGGCGAATGGGAGAATTCGAACCCGAAGATTCTGCCGTGGGTACGTTACGAGGGCGTCTCCATTATGGAGGGCGTCAATGAAGATCCGGCCACGGTAACCGCTGCACTAGATCGCATGCCGGGCAGCACGCCACGCACGGGTGAAATCTTCGAGCTTACCCCACGGCCCGACATCATTAATGGCACCGATGGCCACGATATCATCAACGCCTACTGGGTGAATGCCGAGGGCGACCGGGCCTCAACGCTTACCGCAGGCGATGTCATCGACGGGGGCGCGGGTTTCGATGTGCTTAATATTTATTCCGACCCGAATGGCCAATACAACATCGCCCGACCCAGCGACATTTCCATTTCCAATGTTGAGTTTGTCGTCCTGTATAACTATCAGGATGATTTAAGCGAATTGGGTGATGTGTCGATATACGATGGCCTGACCGCGTTGTGGCAAGTGGGGGGCGCTTCCAAGGTTACCAACCTACGGGACGGGGTAACCGCAGCGTTTCGCGACTTGCCGGTAGGGTCGATGATTGATGTGCACGCGCACAGCTCGGCTCGCGAAGTACACATCGGGCTCGATCATGTTTCTACCGCACTGGATGACTTCGTCGTGCGGCTCAATGAGAACGACGTTGAAATATTTACCATTGAGATCTTCGGCAATACCGTGCCGGGTGGTGCTTACCCGCAGCCATACATCTGGGGCGACATCATCTTGAATGACGCCATCGAAACGTTGATTTTCAATTCGGAAGTTCATTTAGATATCAATATTTTTGGTGAAGACGAGACTCACGGTAGCTCGAACCTAACCATTTTCGACGCATCCGGGTCTTCGGGCAGCCTGCAGTTCACGGCGCTTGACACCACGCGCACGATCATCTTCGGGTCGGGCGACGATTCGCTGTATTTCGATGTCGAGCGCCGGCCCTCGATGGACGATGTCTTCGACGGTGGCGATGGCTTTGACACCCTGCGGTTGGCGCAAGAGACCTTCAGGCCAGAAGACTACGCGGCCATTCGAAACACCCAAAACTTCGAGCAGGTTGAGTTTTTGCACAACTATGTGGTGTTCGACGCATCCGAACTGGCGGATTTCAGCCACTTGAAGGTGTTTCCGGCTCTTGGTGTGGAAGACGAGGGCCGGCCCTGGCATTCGCACGCCGTCGTTCACAACCTGTCGTCGGAGCAAACACTGACGGTGGGCGTGTTTTACAACGATGCGGAAGACGCCGGCATGGTCTCGTTGGTCAATGCCGCTGACATCATCATCCTGAAAACGGAAATCTTCACGGAAGCCGAAGACGTCGGCTCCTATTTGTGGATCGAGGCTCGAGAAGACGGCGAAGCGCGGGATACGTTGATTCTTAGCGGTGAAGCCTGGCTGTCGTACGATAACCGCGACGGTATGTTCACGGTTATTGACGCCCGCGAGCTTACGGGCGGTATCGACCTATCTTACTGGGAGTACAACGACGATCCCGACCCGCAAACCGGGATGGCGTTCAACGTGCAGGAAACCGTCATTCTGGGCGACGGCGAAGACTGGATCACCTTGGGTGTTTCCTTCGACAACGAGGTGCTCAGCTCGTCCACAGTGGGGCTCATGGATGTTATCGAAGGGTTCAACAGTGTGGTCCAAGGTGAACGGCCTCACGACGTGTTGCTGGGTATCAGCAACATGATTGAGCTCGAGCTGTCCGACTCCGCCACCACGCTTGATCTAGCCCTGGAAGAGGCCGCCGCAGCCTATGAGCCCGGCACCGAGGGCGACATCAACATATTGTTCTTCCATTTTGAGGGCGATACCTATCTGTACGCCGACACGTGGACGGAGGATGGTGGCGCCTTGGTCGATGATAACGACTTCGCCATTCAAATCTTCGGCATCCACGACTTCACCCAAGAATCGCTGTACTGGGTGGGAGAGCCCTTCATCGGCTAAGCGCCGCGTTGCGCGAAAGTGGCGCCTCGAAGACGGGGTGAAGGGGAAGTGGCGGGTAGGGTGGTCTGCCGCAAGCCCCCGCCCCTTAGACGGGCTGCCGGTTTTGCAAACCCGTCCGATGAACACGGCGGGTTGCTCGCGTCTACTAATGGTGGAATTTCGAGCGGCGCGTGTACCGCTCGGGTGGCCGGGTTGCATGCGCTGCCGCGGCGGCAGCATTGCACAAGCGGTTAACGCATAGGTGCGGGCGCATCTTCCAACTGTGTGGGCGGGTGTACCAAGGGGTTATCGCGCTCGTACTCATACGAGCTCTGACGCTTGGCGGCCGGGCCTGCGCAGGCCGCACACAAGGTTACCGCCACGATGGCGAGAGCAAGACGGGGGAATGCGTTCATGAGTTCACCTATAGGTTAGGCTTCGCTTTTACCATAACCGCGCGGCCGGCATGTTGCCGCCGGGGCGGCTTACCAAGGTGCCGCGCCTGTCTTCGAAGTCCGGTGCGTTGGGCGTTCTGAACTGTCGCTTTGCTTCACCCCCGGAGTCGCCGGTTTAGCATGGGTTGCCGTCTGCAACCACTCAGAGCGTTTCCGGTGAC
>CAZMVM010000202.1:0-5764 GCA_964569785.1 uncultured Pigmentiphaga sp.
TGCCACGGCCATTCTTCAGGTTTTGTTCGAAGGCCGCGGTATAAACGCGCCGGTTCATGTGTAAGTCGAGCCGGGAACCGACCCGGATAACGACCTGACTACGCACCCACTCCAGCGCGGCCATGAAGATGTACACGCCCACCACGATGAGCGACAGCATCAACAGCGTATACGAGTTGCGACTGGTGAGAACGCGGTCGTACACCTGCAGCATATAGAGAGAGGGCGCGAGCATGAGCAAATTCACGATCATGCTGAATACGCCCACCGAGCGGAATGCTTTTCTAAAGCCCCACAGGGCCTGCATGATTTCGTCGCGCGGAACGTCGAACCGGCCAGCCATCAAATCACCTTAGACTCACTGAACGCGGCCACGATAGCCGCAACGAATAGTATCACCCAATGTGACGGTCGTCACATACTTTTGAAAAAGACGTGACGTGCGTCACGTTCTCACAACATCTAAGATAGAATCAATAGGGACTGAATAAGGGACTGTGCCGTGGCTTTTTCTCCCGTTGAGGCATTACGTCAGCAAAAACTGCTGGCCGGCCTTGATACCGCCATCCTGCAGGAAATCGCCGGACTTACCCACTTCCAGCAATTCGACCGGCGTGAGTACGTGATCCATAAAGGCTCACGTTCTGATAGCCTCGTGCTGCTGGTGTCAGGGCGCCTGCAAATCATCGCACCCTCCGAAGATGGCCGCGAGGTCGGCCTGCACTTTGTTGAACCGGGTGATTATCTCGGCGAGATCGCGGTCATCGATGGCGGCCCCCGATCGGCCTCGGTGGTGGCAACCACAACGTCGGTGGTGGGCATGATGCCGGGTCAGGTGGCACGCAAGCTCTTCACCCAACATCCCATTGTGGCCGAGCGCATCTTGTTACGCTTGTGTCACACAATCCGCCAGTCTTCCCACATTCGGTCGGTACTGGGCATGGCGCGCGCCTTCTCGCGTATTTATGCAGTGCTACATAGCTCGATGCGTACCTGGAACGATGGGCTTGCCACTGTCGAAAATCTACCCAGTCAGCAGGCCATTGCCATTACGGCGAACGTTAGCCGTGAAACGGTGTCACGTGCCATGCAGGCATTATTCGCCAACAACATCGTCGAGAAAGACAACCGCCGGTTAATCGTGCGCAATCCTGCTGCACTTGCCAAGCTGGCGCGAGGAGAAATGCAATTGCACGTGAGCAAAGGCAAGCGTCGCACGACTCGTTCCGCCAAGACTGCCTCAGCCACCAAGAGCACGCGCTCATCGGAAACCAGTACGTCTAACGCCGAGGCCACCGAGGCACCGACGAAAACGGCCGACACGGAAGCTTCCTAGACCTATTTCGCCCACTTCGCTTCACACATCGGCCGTGTCTCATCAATGCTCACGCCATACGCCGAATACGCCTAAAGCAAGACTAGAAGCGCAAGTATTCGTCGGTAATGTACAGGGGCTGCGGTGGCTCCGGCGACCCGTCTGCCGATAGGTGACGGCGCTCCCGCTGTAAACGCTCGAGCTCGCTCACATTGCGCTGCGAGAACCAATGACCGTAAATTAAGGGCAGCGCACCGGCGCGGCGTAGTTTTAGAAAGGCTGCGTCATCCAAGGCGTCGAAAGCCTTTTGATCCACCTGATGCAAGCCTGTAATGCGCTTGGTTTTGCCCTCGACGTCGCGAACATTGAACTCCCAGGGAACCAGCAAATCGGCCTCCACGATAGCGGCCACCGCACGTGCCATGGCAAGCTCCTGATCGCCCACCGCCTGGAGAAAATCAAGGATCTTCTGGAGTCTTTCGGTAGGTTCACCCTGATCGTTGAAGAGCGCATCGCCAGTATCGCGCGACACTGCAGGACTCGCGGTGTTGATGACCACCACGCGCTGATCCCCACGGGTTACCAAGGAAAAGGGCCAGGCACGTAGTACAGCAGGAATATATCTACCCAGCCATTGCCCCTGCTCGCCTACGTAAAGGTTCTGTTCGCCCAGCCCCATCAATGCCAACATCGTAGCCTTGCCGTCTTGCAGGCGGAAAGCCGCGGGCATGGTGCGCACCACCTCGGGCAGCTCGGCGCCCACCACACCGGCAGTCATCAGTTTGCTGGCAAATGCCCAAGGTTGGTCAACGGCTTGCAACCGCAGGTATCGGTGCTTCTCTCGGGATAAGGCTTCTAGGGTCATAATTACTATTTAGAAAATTGGCCTGGAAAACAACAGAGCAGGAAGATTACCCGCTGTAACGAGATTACACACCATATTGCGGTCGGGCATCCAACGAATTAACAACGTTCACCGGCGAAAAAGAGTAAAAACGCGGCAATCGCGATGCAGCCAAACAGAATTACTTGACGTGGCGCACATTCATATCAAAGACACGCTGATGCTCGAGCATAGCGTAGCGATCGGTCATGCCCGCGATATAGTCGGCCACCAGCCGTGCTTGACGCCTGCGCGTAAGCTGATTGGGCGGGCACTGATACTGAGGTGGCAATAACTCGGGATTCTTGACGAAAGCGAAAAAAAGTTCGCGGACGATGCGGCGCGCCTTACTGGTCATGCGCGCCACCTGATAGTGTCGATACAAATTCCGATGCAAAAATGATTTAAGCTGATTAGCCTCTTCACGCATGGCCTGGCTAAAACCCGCCAACGGCGGAGCTTGGCGAACCTCGTCGACCGAGCGCGGGTTGTGCTCTTGAATCGCTCGTGCGGTGTTTTCCGTAAGATCGATAATCAACGCGTTGATCATGCGTCGCACCACTTCCGCGGTAAGGCGCCGAACATTTAGATTGGCATAGGTCGCCTCAACCTCACGCCGATGACGCGCAAAAATGGCCACGCCGTTCAGCTGATCCAGCGTGATCAATCCCGACCGTACGCCGTCGTCAATATCATGATTGTTGTAGGCAATTTCGTCGGAGAGGTTGGCAATTTGGGCCTCGAGCGTGGGTTGCGTGCCTTCCAGGAAGCGTCGGCCAACATCGCCTAGCCGTTGGGCGCGCTCGCGCGAGCAATGTTTGAGTATCCCCTCGCGAGTTTCAAAGCAAAGGTTAAGGCCGTTAAAGGCGGCGTAACGCTCTTCGAGTTCGTCCACCACCCGCAGGCTCTGTAAATTGTGCTCAAAGCCGCTGGACTCTGGCTCATATTCACGCAGGCAGGCATTGAGCTCATCTTGCCCAGCATGCCCAAACGGCGTATGACCCAGGTCATGCGCCAACGAAATGGCCTCAATCAGGTCTTCGTTCAGGCGTAGCGTGCGGGCGATCGACCGTGCGATTTGCGCGACCTCCAAACTGTGAGTCAGGCGCGTGCGGAACAAGTCACCTTCGTGGTTTACAAACACCTGAGTCTTGTACTCCAACCGTCGAAACGCGGTTGAATGCACAATTCTGTCGCGATCCCGCTGGAACTCCGAACGGCACGCCGGTGGCGCTTCGACATGACGTCGCCCGCGAGACGCTCGCGCACTAGCTGCATAGGGAGCGAGATTCTCTGGCGGAATAACATTGTGCTGCATAGCCTGGGGAGTCTCCTGTAGTGATACGCGCGGCACACGCGCTACCGCCGTTTACGTGGGGCAGCCGTGAGCGGCCCGAGTTGCTAATCACTTACGCATACTTCCCGCCGCCCGCCGTCTGATGCACGACTGCTGGTCCTTTTTGTTGGGCGCCGGACGATACCAGGCGGCACCGACGCTAGGCGTTGGTTACCGAGCGGGCACGGTAGCTTGACTGGTGACAGCCAGCACGTCGCGCACCATTTCTTCTGGGGCCACGGTGATCTCGGCCCGCCCGATTTGCGGCAGAACGATGAAGCGGATCTCACCGCCGGTCGTCTTTTTATCCACCTGCATGAGTTCGAGCCAGCGCTCGGCCGGCAGCTCGGGGGCCACGGTGGGGCATCCCGAAGCCGCCACCAACCGACGGATGCGCTCGACCGCGTCGCCCGGCAACCCACACACCCGCGCCGAAAGTTCGGCCGCCTGCACCATGCCACAACCTACCGCTTCGCCATGCAGCCACTTGCCAAACCCGAGGCCAGCTTCAATCGCATGACCAAATGTATGGCCAAAATTGAGAATGGCACGCTCGCCCGCCTCGCGTTCATCGCGCCCTACCACCTCGGCCTTTAATTCACATGAACGGGCAATAGCGTAAGTTAGTGCAGTGGCATCAAGCCGACGCAAGGCTGTCATGTTTTCTTCGCACCAGGCAAAGAAATCCGCGTCCAGAATCATTCCATACTTGATGACCTCTGCCAAACCGGCGGATATTTCGCGCTCGGGCAAAGTCTGCAGTACATCGATGTCGATTTCCACACCTATCGGCTGGTAAAACGCACCGATCATGTTCTTGCCCATCGGGTGATTCACTGCCGTCTTGCCGCCCACTGAGGAATCCACCTGGGACAACAACGTGGTAGGCACTTGTAGAAAGCGGACGCCGCGCATGTAGACTGCCGCCGCAAACCCCACAATATCGCCAATCACTCCCCCGCCCAGGGCAACCAGCAAGCAGCGGCGGTCAAATCGATGGGTTAACAAAGAATCGAAGATGAGATTAAGAGTAGCAAGATTCTTATGGGCTTCCCCGTCTGGAAGCTCGATGCGAACCACACGCTTACCCGACGCCGCAAGCGCTTTCTCTGCACGATCTGCATAGAGGGAACCCACCACAGGGTTGGTGATCAAGGCGATCGCGGTGACATCCGGCGGAACCGCTGTACCTAAATCGTCGATTCGATTCTTGCCAATATGAATTCGATACTGGCCGCTGGGGGTGGCCACTGCTACTTCCTGCATACGAGCTCCGGATCGGTAGAATAGATACGCAATTTGGGCAACAAGCGGTTCACAAGCACGGGAATAGGTATCTGACCGGTGTCGACGACCACGTGAGCAACCTCTTCGTACAGCGGTCCACGTTCGGCGAGTAGCCGCTCTAACGTGGCCAGCGGATTCTCCGTGCGTAGCAAGGGCCGATTCCTATCATGCCGGGTGCGGGCGTAGAGGTCGGCAGGCCGCGCCCTCAGGTAGACGACAAGACCCCGGTCGCGCAAGCGGGCGCGGTTGGTGGGGTTGAGCACGGCACCACCACCCGTGGCGAGTACGATACCGGGCCGCTGCGTCAGCTCATCGAGGACACACGCTTCTCGATGACGGAACCCCTGCTCGCCCTCCAGGTCAAAAATGGTTGGTATGCGAACGCCCGAGCGACGTTCGATCTCGTGGTCGACATCAACGAATTCGCGTGAAAGTGCGCGGGCGAGTGCCTTACCTATCGTGGTTTTGCCGGCGCCGGGCATGCCGACGAGAAAGATGGAGGATGGAGATATCGTGCGTTCGCTTGAAGTTTCGGCCGGCTTCGCGTGATCGCTATGTTGCGCAGAGGTATGCTGCGGTTGCGTGGTTCCCATGCATATATGCCCGTCTAGATGTTCACATTATCCCATTTACGGCCTGTGCCCAAAATGCGACACCCGCGAAATTGTTACAAAATGAGCAACGTGTGTCGCTGTTCCTGTTCCCCTGCATTCTAAAATCCCCCGCATGGCGAAGAATACTTCCTCCAAAACTCCTACAGAGTACCGTGAAAAACCAAGGGCCGGACGCGGTCGTTGGCTGGCAGGTTTTGTCGTAATCACCAGCGGCCTGGTGCTTTGCGGAGTTCTCTTGGCAGGGTTGGCGCTGGCTTTAGCCTGGCCCAACCTCCCCAATCTCAATGCGCTCATCGACTATCGGCCCAAAGTGCCGTTGCGGGTATACA
>CAZMVM010000203.1:0-5715 GCA_964569785.1 uncultured Pigmentiphaga sp.
ATCAACTTGACCGGACTTCCCTTTGCACTTGTAGACCTTGTCGACGAACTCGAGCTCAGTGGGCTGTCGTTAATTCTGATCATCAGCATCATTGTGGTGGTACTTGGAATGATTTTTGAATCGTTGGGTATATTGGTGTTGATCGTTCCGATGTTCCTGCCCGCCCTGATGGATCAAGGCGTCAACCTGATCTGGTTCGGTGTCCTGATCATGGTTCTGATCGAAGTGGGCCTGATTACACCGCCCGTGGGCATCAACGTCTTTACCGTTAAATCGGCCAGCCCCGACTTGAAGCTAGGGGATATCTTTACCGGCATTTTTCCCTTCGTGCTGGCTATGGTTGCAGGAGCGGCCCTGTTAATCGCCTTTCCCGGGCTGGTTATGTGGTTACCTGACCTTATTCGCTAAAGACAGCGTGGCGGCAGCGCGGGTTTTCACGATGCAGTCCTTTACCCGCGTTACGCATAATGTTTTTCATTGCAGGCACGGCCATCTGACATAAAATGTATTGATAGACACATTTAGTTTCTTCATCGGTTTTGCTCGAAGGAGACGAAGTAGTGGATATCAAACGCTTCAAGTCAGAACACGAGGCCATTATTAACGGCATCGACAGGCTTCGGCGCCTTTCACATGCGGGTATTGTTCAAAACGCTTCAGAGATTGCGCGGCGCCTGACCGAGCTTAACGTGCTCATAACGCGACACCTGGCGGTTGAAGATCGCATCTTGTATCCGGCCGTGCAAAGCTCGGCCGACCCGCGGTTGGCTAGCATGGGCAAGGCGTATCAAGAAGAAATGACCGGCATCGCCAACGCGTATATTGCCTTCGGCAGACGGTGGAGTGCCATCGCATCCCTGCAAGAAGACCCGGACGGCTTCCGACTGGCGGCAAATACCATTTTGCGTACGGTGTACGAGCGCCTGCAAAAAGAAAACCGCGAGTTCTACCCGGCGGTAGAGTTGATGTAGTTGTGCGTCCGGCTTAACGCAAGATTTCGAACAAACCCACTATCCAGATCACCTGGAACAGCAACATCAAGGCCGCCAGCACCTTCTGATAGGTTTCTGATTCCACAATCAGCGCGGTGCCCGTGCCTAAAATAAAGAAGCCTTGTCGTAGCGGGTAATCCCAGTTGTAATACAGCGCGTAATACTCCGGGCCTTTCAAAAGCGTGTCGACAAGGTCGGCGACAAACAAAAAAAGCAGGGCACTATAAAACCAGCGCCGCCGAGCCAGAAAGTACCCGTGAAAGCCCTTGTACTCGTCGATGCGATCCGGAAACAGCAAGGCGGCAATCACGGCAAAAATGCCGGCATACACCAGCAAGAAAAAGTAGGTTCCAAAACCCCAGCTTTGCTTCTTGAACAGCGCAAACTCAAACCACCAGAAGTGCGCAATAAACAGCAGAACAAAGGCCACCCAGACGATGTGCGTGAAATAAGGCTTTTCTTGCCCCGGGTGCTGAATAAAGCGCGTCAAGCCGGTGACCAGCCTTGACACCGCAATACCCAGAATCATGCCAATTAAAATGCGGATATGGACGAACGTTTCGTGCGCGTCAGGGATATGGGGTACGTCGTTCATGCGGGTGCATCCTTGTCGACGGCGGCGGCAGGTGGTTTGGAAAGAATGACGCGCCACGCGAATAGCGTGTATTTATACACGCATTTGGTTTCCGCGCGCGCATCACCGTTGCGTCAGAGCCGCAAAATACCCCGTTCAACCTGCAAACTTATTCACCCAGTATGCCGTAGAGGCGTCGTGGGTGATGCCATTCCGGGGTTGCCCGCCCGATAGCTCTGCGGTGATTCCCTTGGCCAGCACCTTGCCGTACTCCACTCCCCACTGGTCAAAGGGGTTGATGCCCCACACTACCCCTTGCACGAACACCTTGTGCTCATACAGCGCCAGCAAGGCACCCAGGGTATACGGGGTGAGCTTTGGCAGCACAATCAGGTTCGACGGGCGTCCGCCCGGGTGCACACGATGCTTGGCCAACCATTTGGCTTTCTCGGGTTCAATTCCGGACTCCAGGCATTCCTGCAAGGCGTCTTCATAGGTTTTACCCTGCAACAGCGCCTCGCGCTGCGCCAGGCAGTTTGCCAGCAGGCTGCGGTGGTGGTCGGGCCAGTGGTGGCCGGCTTCCTGACAAACGATAAAGTCAACCGGAGCGCCGTCGCTGCTTTGATGCAGCCACTGAAAGAATGTGTGCTGGGCATCGGTACCCGGCATGCCCCACACTGCCGGACCGGTGGGTACGCTGACAGGATCGCCATTCAAGTCCACGGATTTACCCAACGATTCCATTTCCAGTTGCTGCAGGTAGGGCACCAGGTTGGACAGACGGAAGTCGTAGGGGGCGATGTTGAGAGAGGCATAGCCTAGCGCGCAACGGTTAACTAATCCGGCCAGTGCCATTTGAATGGGGGCATTGCTTTCAAAAGGCGCGGTGGCAAAGTGCGTGTCCATAGCCGAAGCCCCTGCGTGCATTCCTGCCAGAACGTCGGTGCCTACAGCAAGGGCTGTGGTCAGGCCGACAGAGGACCACAGCGAGAATCGGCCGCCCACCCAGTCCCACAGGCGGAAAATCTGAGATTCCTTAGCGCCCCAGGCCTTGGCGAGGTCAGGTCGGGCGGTAACGGCGATTACGTTGGAGAATGGGTCGGCAACGCCAGCGTTGCGCTGCCACTCGACGGCGCGCTTCCCGTTTTCCAGGGTCTCGGCGGTGGTGAAGGATTTTGATGCGAGTACGATCAGCGTGTCGTGCGGATCGAGGCCGGCCAAAGCGCCCTCGATGGCGTGGCCGTCGATGCTGGCCGCGAAGCGCACCTGACGCCACATGCCCGCGTACCCGAAGGCGCCTACGGTAAGGCGGACACCCCAGTCACTGCCACCGATGCCGATGTGCACAATGTTGCGCCAGCGGCGCTCGGAGTCGGCATTGCGAACGAATTCAATCATGCGTTGACGCTCGGCATTGACCGATTCAACCGGGGCGGGGGCGCGAAGCATGGTGTGCCAGGCGGCGCGCTCTTCTGTGGTGTTTATGGATTGGCCGGAGAGGAGTTTGTCGCGGTAATCCTCGAGCTGCCGAGCTTCCAGTAGCCTGGCACCCGCCAGGGCCAATGTGGGTGAGTATGCCTGCCCGGTAAGATCCAGACAAAGCCCTGCGGCCTGGAGTATGCGCAGTTCGCCAGGGTTTACCGTAGCGGCTTTGCCAGCGTTTACGTACCACTGCCACTCAGGCAACTGTTGCAGTGCCGACTGGGCCACCGCGGGTGATGCAAGCGTCAAGACAGTCTCCGTATTCGAGAAGCAGTTAACTTCTTTTTCAATGCTGGCAGGAATTAAGGAGACTCTGGTCTCCAAAATGGTAATCTGGCGCGGTCTATAATCCAGCGCTATTAGTAAATTGTATCTTTATATGTCAGATTTTCCAGCAACTTTTATGCCCAAAAACAAGTTGTGCGCCGTGGTGTCGTTTGGCATCTTCTTGTTTTTTGCCTGCATGCTCTCCACGCCAAGGGGTTATACGATTGGCGCAGCAATAGTGCTGGTTGCGTCACTTTACCACCTCGCGCAGCGACCATTTGTGGTGCTTACGCGCGAGGATAAACGCATCATTTGGCTGATGATCTGCGTGTTTGCGGCTGGCGTGATCAGTTTTATTTATCACGGTAACCCTCCCCGCAGTCTGGATCTACCCAGTCGGTATCTTCTTACAGTCCCCATTCTGTTGGTGCTGCTTAGATGTCCCCCGGATGTGCGGTGGGTATGGGCGGCAATGATTGCCGGAAGTGTTTCTGCAGCGGTGGTCGCGGGATGGGATCTATACGTGTTGAACTTGCCACGAGCCACTGGTCAGACGGGTGGGATTCAGTTCGGAAATCTTGGCTTGATGATGGGAATATTCTGCCTGGCGGGTGCTATCCATGCTTATAGACGCCAGGAATACAAGTTTTGCTCGATGCTCGTGCTGGGTGCGGTTGCGGGTCTGTACGTTTCTATTGCATCCGGAAGCCGAGGTGGTTGGGTGACTTTGCCTTTTGTCGGGATAGTCTTTGCGGTCGCCTATACCGCGCGGCACAACGTCAAGCGTATGGTAGTGGCAACAATTATGTTGATCGGAGCCGGTTTTGTTGCGTTAACTACAGTGCCCGCCATTGAATCCCGGTACGAGCAGGCGATTGCAGATATAGAACAATACAAGAACGGGGACCCATACACCTCCCTGGGGCTGCGCTTGGCCATGTACAAAGCGATGGCAGTAATCATTCCACAAAAGCCATTGCTGGGTTGGAGTCAGTCTGGATATGAATCGGAGCTGCAGCGTCAAGTGAAGTCGGGCACGGTCCCGGAAGCGGCGTTAGGCCTGGCCAATACTCACAATACTTATCTTGAAGTGTGGGTGCATCAAGGGCTGATCGGGCTCGCCGCTTTGCTGGCCTTGCTTGGTTCCGCTTTCGCATATTTTGCCCGTCGCTTACGAGCCGCATGTGCTTCGGTACAGACAGCAGCAGTTTGTGGAACATCGTTGGTCGTAGCCTACGGCATCGCAAGCTTCACACAAATAATGCTGGGTCGTAATAACACGACCTTGTTCTTTTTGATTGCACTCGCTTTGTTCTGGGCTATGGCCCGTCCAGTTCAGGGTAAGGCTGCATAACCGTTACATGACCAATACGCTAAAATTAGCGGTTTCTTTTAGCTTAAGCGCCCAGAATAAAATGCGTTGACGGCGTTCGGCACCATCGGGAAGGGATACTCGCACAATGAAAAATTTCGCACTGGTAGGAGCGGCAGGCTATATTGCGCCTCGACACATGCAGGCTATCAAAGCCACTGGCAATGAGCTGGTCGCAGCTTTGGATATCAACGATTCAGTAGGGATTATCGATAGCCATTTTCCCAACGCCGAATTTTTCACCGAGTTTGAGCGATTTGATCGACATATAGATAAGCTGCGGCGCGCGAATGACCACCGTCGGGTCGATTACATATCGATCTGTTCACCCAACTATTTGCACGATTCGCACATGCGTTTCGCCCTGCGCTCTGGCGCAGATGCGATCTGCGAAAAGCCCCTCGTACTTAACCCCTGGAATATCGATGGTCTACTAGAGATAGAGCGTGATACCGGGCATAAAGTTAACACCATATTGCAGCTTCGAGTGCATCCGGCAATCGTTGCTTTACGGGAGCGAGTTCAGGCTGCCAAGAAGGATACCAAACACGAGGTTGATCTTACATACATAACCTCTCGCGGGCACTGGTATCTGCAATCCTGGAAGGGCGATATTAAGAAATCCGGCGGTATCGCTACGAACATTGGCGTGCATTTCTTCGACATGCTGCACTTCATATTTGGGGAACTGCAAACCAACATAGTGCACCACTCCTCTGATACCAAAGCTGCAGGTTACCTGGAGTATGAACATGCACGGGTTCGCTGGTTTCTCTCGGTAGATTTTGAAGATGTCCCCGCCGCCCAGCGCGAGGCCGGGCAACGCACTTTTCGATCCATTACGGTGGATGGGGAAGAGATCGAGTTCTCGGGAGGGTTTACCGATTTGCACACCCGCAGCTACGAAGAAATATTGGCGGGTCGAGGCTTCGGTCTTGAAGAGAACCGTACCGCGATTGCGACCGTGTCCGCGATTCGAAACGCGCCGATAGCTCCGCTTACGGGCGATTACCATCCGTTCCTGAAAG
>CAZMVM010000204.1:0-5711 GCA_964569785.1 uncultured Pigmentiphaga sp.
GCCCGGCAGGCGCGCGAAGCGGAACAGCTGCAGCGCGAGGGCGGCGTGGCGATTCCGGGGGACCTCGATTTCTCCAGAATTTCGTCTCTTTCCAACGAGCTGAGGCTGAAGTTGTCCGCCCAGCGGCCAGCCACTCTGGGCGAGGCCGGGCGCATCGAAGGGATGACGCCCGCTGCCTTGACAGCGATTCTCGCTCATCTCAAAGTGCTGCAGCAGGCCTCGCGTGTCGCGATCGGCTGACCTTGAGCACGCGCTCGGCCACTTGTTCGATGAACTCCTGTGGATGGGCGTTCGGGTCGGGCTGCTGAGCGCGGCTTTTTCCAGGTGTTACTAGCCCCGCTACGCATACGGCCGCGAAGAGCGCAATCATGAAACTACGTCGCCTGGTGTGCGTCACCGAAGCCCCGTGAGGAGCATTCATTCCAAAAGTCATAGTAAGAAAATCTCCAGAGGGTAAGCGCTCTGCTACTGCGCACGATCCCGTTGCCTAAAGCCGCTTTGTGCTTCCGCCGGCATTTCGCGTTGTTCGTCGACAGCGGGTTGCGTCACACCACCGGCGGGATTGGCGTCGGACATCAAGACCGTTTGGAACCCGCCCGGCGCGGCTGCGCCAGACGACCCGCCCTGTTCCGCGGCGTCGCTGGGTGCTTCATCCCAACCGTCTTCCGGATCGTCGTAATCGGGGAGCGAGTAGTCGGGGAGCTCCTCAGAATCACCTGCAATGCGACGTTGACGACGTTGCAAGTAGGCATCGCGCACGAAGCTGTAAGGATCGAGTGCGAGTTGGTCTAGCAAGTCCCCTGCCTCGAGCAGGTTGGCACGAGCATTCAGTGCTGCTGCGCCCCACACCATATTCCGGACGGGCACATCATTGATGTAGGACTGCGCCGCTCCATAATAAACATCGACGGCCAGACCGGCGCCATCGCGGAAGGTACTCGGCCCCACAATGGGCAACACAAGGTAGGGCCCTGATCCAACCCCCCATACACCCAACGTGGTACCGAAATCGTTCGGCACTCTGGCCACGCCAACTTCCGACGCCCGATCGAAACAGCCCAGGCCGCCGATGGTGGTGTTCATCAAGACACGCCCCATTGAGTTGATGCCATCCGGCACGCGTCCTTGCAGAAAGCTGTTAAACGACGACCAAACGTCGCCCAGGTTGCTAAAGAAGTTGGAGACACAGCTCCGAACGGGCTGAGGTACGGCCCCAACGTAAATTTGCGCGATCGGACGAAACACGGCTCCGTCAACGGTTTCGTTGAACTTATAAACCGAGCGGTTCATGCGCTCCAATGGGTCGCGCGGATCGGGCTCACCCGGAATAGTGGCGCAGCCGGCCAGCAAAGCACACCCTACCAAGGGTGCCCATAGACGTTGCGAACGAGAGATCATTATTTCTCTTCTGAAGTGGCGCCAGTGCTGCTCGAGCTGGAGCTGCTCGCCATGCTGTAGAGGAACTGGCTAATGAGGTTTTCGAGGACGATGGCGCTTTGGGTGTACATGACTCGATCGCCGTCGGCGAGGTAGTCATCCTCCGCCCCGGGATCCAGGCCGATATACTGCTCACCCAATAACCCAGAAGTAAGGATACTGGCCGAAGTGTCGAGCGGAAAACGATAATCTTCTTCAAGCCTCATCGTAACCACCGCCTCGTATGTGTCGTTGTCGAAGCCAATGCTTTCCACTCGACCCACCACAACGCCCGCGCTGCGTACTGCGGCGCGCGCCTTGAGCCCTCCGATATTATTGAAATTCGCCGTAACCGTGTACGTCGGCTTGAAGGAATAGGTCGTCAGATTGCCGGCCTGCAGGGCGAGGAACACCAGCCCGACTGCTCCCAGCAGCACAAACAGCCCCACCCAGAAATCGACTTTGCTACGAGACATTGAAAAACTCCGGTTCAATTGCCGAACATCAGGGCAGTCAGCACGAAATCGAGCCCTAAAACCACGAGCGATCCGGTGACTACGGTACGGGTCGTAGCTCGCGCAACACCTTCAGGCGTCGGGCGCGCGTCCCAGCCTTCGTACAAGGCGATGAGGGTCACCGCCACCCCGAACACAACGCTCTTGATGAATCCGTTGAGCACATCATTGACGACGTCGACGCCGTTTTGCATCTGCGACCAAAACGCACCGGCATCGACCCCGATGAGAACGACCCCTACGAGCAAACCGCCCAGCACCCCGACCATGGAAAACACCGCGGCCAGTACCGGCATCGCAATCGTCCCGGCCCAGAACCGTGGGACTAGAACGCGGCGGATCGGATCAACCGCCATGATTTCCATGGCGGCGAGCTGCTCGCCGGCCTTCATAAGGCCGATCTCTGCCGTCAACGAGGTGCCCGCACGCCCGGCGAACAATAGCGCCGTCACGACGGGACCCAGCTCTCGGGTGAGTGACAACGCCACCATGAGCCCTAGAGCGTCTTCCGAGCCGAACATGCTTAACGTGTAATAGCCTTGCAGCCCCAGGACGAATCCCACGAACAAACCCGAGACCGCGATAATGACCAGCGAGTGGTTGCCGACAAAGTGCAGTTGCTGCACGACCAGCCCTGGACGTCGCAAGGCGATGCCGCTACGCGCTAGCAGAGTGCCGACAAAACGCGCAAAAAAACCCAGCGTGGCGACAACCTGAAGAGCTCTGCTTCCGATACCCGAGATGAAGTCAGTGAAACGGTTCATGAATGCCTCTGCCTCTTCCCCCGGACGCGTTCTTGCCGTCTTAACCACGCCTGAAACTCAGCAGATTCAGGGTAATGAAACGCCACCGGACCATCGGGCAGACCTTGCAAGAACTGCTGTACGTAGGCATCGCGACTGGCCTGCAACTCGGCCGGCGTTCCCCAGGCCTTAAAGGTGCCCTGCCCGATCAAATAGACATAGTCGGAGATGGCAAACGATTCCTGTATGTCGTGGGTAATGAGAACCGAGGCACAGCCTAGCCGATCCGCTAACGTACGGATTAACTGCGCAGTGATGCCCATGGCGATGGGATCGAGGCCAGCAAATGGCTCGTCATAGAGAATGAGCTCGGGGTCTAGCACAATCGCTCGCGCCAAAGCGACACGGCGCGCCATGCCCCCGGAGATTTCATCCGTGTGCAGGTGAGCGGCGCCGCGCAATCCCACCGCATGTAAGCGGTCGAGCACACGCTCCCGAATCTCGGACTCGGACATACGCGTATGTTCGCGCAGCACAAACGCAACGTTCTCAAACACCGATAAGTCGGTGAACAGCGCTCCCTGCTGGAACAGCACGCCCATGCGTTGCCGCACTTTTTGCAGCGTCGCATGGTCGGCCTGCGCCAGATCAAAGCCCAACGCAACCACTTTCCCGCGCTGGGCAAAGATTTGCCCCGTCGCGGCGCGTAGCAGGGTTGTTTTACCCGAGCCCGAGCCACCCAATAGCGTTACGACCTGGCCGCGCGGTACCCGGATATTGATGTCAGAGAGGATTGTCTTGTCGCCATAGCCGACGCTGACGTCATGAAAAGCCAACGTCGTGTCGTCGTTGGAGATGGATGCGGCCGGTTGATTCATAACCGGGCATTCTAACAACTCGCCCAATGCGCGACCACGAAGCGCATGTATCTAGATATGCTTGTTGTGACTGGAGGCCGTCCGCCGGTACATTCCGTGGTGAATTCACCACGACATCTCAAGCCTTGGTACGCAAAGCAAGAACCTGGGCAACGCTGCCATCCCTGCTGGGCTGCGCCCACACGTAGTTGGGGTTGACGATGTCAACAGCCAGTGCGCGGGCAAGAATTCGGTCGCGCAACGGTTTAGACTTCGAGGACGGTCGTGTTCTTAATCTCCTTAAGAATAAAGGTTGAGCGCATATCGACCACGGATGGGTGCATCATTAAGGTATCCATGGCAAAGCGCGAGAAGTGAGCCAGATCGCGCACATGTACGCGTAACAAGTAATCCATATCGCCAGTGGTGGCATAACACTCCACGACTTCGGGCCAGGTTTGTACCGCCGTTCGGAATTCCTCGATGGGGCCGTGGTTGCTGCCCGCATGTTTCTGTAAGCGTACCTCGATAAAACCCGTCAGCCCGAAGCCCACCTTTTCAGGGTCTAACAGCGCAGCATATTGCCGAATGACCCCAAGTTTTTCGAGCCGACGGACTCGGCGCAAGCAGGGGCTCGGCGACAACGCAACCCGATCAGCTAGTTCTTGATTACTGAGCCTTCCATCGCGCTGGAGCTCGGCCAGGATCCGGCGATCCGTTCTATCTAATTCAATTTCTGGCATTTTCCGACAGTTATCAGGGCGAATATTCAAGAAAAATTGCTTTATACTCGATTTCAAGGGCGGATTTTGCAATTTTTCGCTAAGCCATAATTTCTACAATGTTGCTTTAAGCGATTTTGCTGCCCCAACCCACGGGTCATGTTCACGAGAACGGTCGGGGCGAGCGAAAGGCACACGAATTGCGGGCAATTGTCCGCGCCCATCGTTCAGCCGAACCTGGAGCCACGTATGGAAACTACCCGTTTCGAACCTTGGGAAAACCCCATGGGCACTGCCGGATTTGAGTTTGTTGAGTTCGCGGCCCCAGATCCATCCGCACTGGCCAAGGTCTTCGAAGCCTTGGGGTTCAAGGCCATCGCCCGACACCGCACCAAGGATGTCACGCTGTATCGACAAGGCGACATCAACTTTCTGGTCAACGCTGAGCCGGACTCGTTCGCCCAACGTTTTGCTCGGCTACACGGCCCCTCGATTTGCGCCATCGCATTTCGTGTCCAGGACGCTGCCGCTGCCTATAAGCGGGCGCTCGAGCTTGGTGCCTGGGGTTTCGAAGGGCGACACGGGCCGATGGAGCTCAACATTCCGGCCATCAAAGGCATCGGCGATTCGTTGATTTACCTGGTCGACCGGTGGAAGGGCAAGAAGGGTAAGGGAGGCATCGGCGACATCAGCATCTATGACGTCGACTTCGAGCCCATTGATGAGGCCACCGCCGCGGAGGACGTCAACCATAAAGGGGTGGGACTCACCGTACTCGACCACCTAACCCATAACGTTCATCGAGGTCGTATGGTCGAGTGGGCGGAGTTCTACGAGCGCCTGTTCAACTTCAAAGAGATCCGCTACTTCGATATCGAAGGCCAGGTTACCGGGGTGCGCTCCAAAGCCATGACCTCGCCCTGTGGGCAAATCCGTATCCCCATCAACGAAGAGGGTAAAGAGGAAGCAGGACAGATTCAGGAATATCTCGACCAGTACCGCGGTGAAGGCATACAGCACCTTGCCCTTGCAACCGATGACATTTACACCACTGTCGAGCAATTGAAGGCGAACGGCGTACGCTTTCTGGATACCCCGGATACGTATTACGAATTGCTGGATAAGCGCCTTCCCGGACACGGTGAAGACGTCTCACGCCTGCAAAAGAACCGTATCCTGCTTGATGGCGCTCCCGGTGGTGGCCTGCTCTTGCAAATCTTCACCGAAAACCTGATTGGCCCGATTTTCTTCGAAATCATTCAACGCAAGGGCAACGAAGGGTTCGGCGAGGGCAACTTCAAGGCCTTGTTCGAATCCATCGAGCTGGATCAGATGCGACGCGGAGTACTACAACCTAAAGGATAAGAACACGCTTGCGCTTGAGCTAGCCGCTGGGCCGTTGCGCTGGCGTCGGCGCAGGCCCAAAAGCTGTAACACATGGGCGCGTGACGCGCACGC
>CAZMVM010000205.1:0-5709 GCA_964569785.1 uncultured Pigmentiphaga sp.
ACCACGCCTTTGACGATGGCGCCCTCGTGGAGCGACTAGAGGAGCTTTTCGCGCTCTTCGCCCATGCTCTCTTCGAGCACGGCACGACGCGACAGCACGACGTTGTTGCGCTTCCGATCGAGCTTAATAACCTTGAACTCGTGCGTCTTGCCCTCGTAGGGGGTAGTGTCTTTGACCGGACGCAGATCGACCAATGAACCCGGCAGGAAGGCGCGGATTCCGTTGGTCATGACCGTAAGGCCACCCTTGACCTTTCCGGTGATGGTTCCGGTAACGATCTCGCCCGACTCCAGCGCACGCTCAAGGTTGAGCCACGCCGCCAGCCGCTTCGCACGATCTCGTGACAGAATGGTATCGCCATACCCATTCTCGATGGTGTCAATAGCGACTGAAACGAAATCGCCCTCTTCAACCTCGAGCTCGCCTTGGTCGTCGAGGAACTCTTCGATTGGGATCAGCGCCTCGGACTTCAGACCGGCGTTAACTACCACGTAGTTATGGTCAATGCGCACCACTTCGGCGCTGATGACCTCGCCGGCCTTCATCTGTTGATTTTTGATGCTTTCTTCGAAAAGCGCGGCAAAGCTCTCTGCGCCGCTATCGTGCTCTTGCTGGTTTTGCGTAGGAACCGAAGACATTAAGGATGAATCCAAGGCCATTACGGCCAGTTGCACACCGCCGCAGCTTGCACCACGACAGTGGAGTTAAAAAAATCGGGAATACCCGACACGACCCTAAACTAAAACAACTGATTAATACTGCGCCTACCGCCTATACTGCCTGGCCTGACAAGCGTCAGGACACATATGGGCTGGCACCAACTACAGAGGCGAACCACCCTTAAACACATTCAAGTCAGTATTGCTGCTAAGCTTGACGACGCCAAGTACGCACAAGATTCAAGCAGCAAAACCCGTACCAGAATGTATTGAAGCTAGATGCGGAACGCACTCGACCACTTGGGCTAATATTTATATGTGCACCCGAAGCGCTTTCCCACGCATCCTACGCGCTCTTATGATGACGCCCCGAACCAGGCAAGCACTTGCCTGACGGTTTCATCAATACTGAGCGCGGAGTTATCCAGGATGCGTGCATCTGACGCAGGCTTAAGCGGTGCCACTGCGCGATTCCGATCGCGTTCATCACGTTCTTCTAAATCGCGTAGCAGGTCAGAAATTTTAGCAGGAATGCCCTTGTCGATCAACTGCTTATACCGGCGTTCCGCCCGGGTTTTCGCGCTAGCGTCCAGAAAGACCTTCAACTGGGCGTCGGGGAACACAACCGTCCCCATGTCGCGCCCGTCGGCAACGAGACCAGGAGGTTGGCGAAACGCTCGCTGACGCTCCAGCAACGCCTGGCGTAGTTCCGGATAGGCAGCAATACGCGAGGCCAGAACGCCGATTTCTTCACTGCGAATCGCCTCGGTCACATCCTCGTCTTCCAGACGCACGCTGCCGTCGTGCGGAAACTCAACGTCTAAATGCCGAGCCACCCGCGCGACCTCGACGACATCGTCGGGCGACACCCCTTCCTGTACGCACGCTAGCGCCGCCACTCGGTAGAGCGCGCCGCTGTCGAGCGTGTGCCACCCCAAGGCCTGGGCAACACGTGTGCTGATAGTGCCCTTACCGGAAGCGGTTGGGCCGTCGATAGTAATTACCGGGGGCAGGTTGACTCGGCCCCGCGCTAGAGAGGGTTCACCTGAACCCAGTGGATCACGCTCATTGCTCATTTAGAGCCACCCCAGGAGTTTCACCGGCTGCAATCATGCCACCAATTCGGCATAAACATCGAAATACTCGGGGAACGTCTTGCTAACACAATCTGGGTCAAGCAGCTTGATTTGAGTCGGACCAAATGCCGCCAATGAGAAACACATCGCCATGCGGTGATCATCCCACGTGCCAATTTCTGCAGTATCCGTCCACCCATTCACAAGATGCGGGGGCGTGATGCGTAGCCAATCCGGCCCGGCCTCTACCCCGGCTCCCAACTTCGTGAGCTCCACTTGCATTGCGTGGATGCGGTCAGTTTCTTTCACCCGCCAGCTTCCGATATTGCGCAGCCGACAGGGGCCGTTGGCAAACAGAGCCAAGACCGCGGCCGTCATTGCGGCATCGGGAATTACATTGAAGTCTGCATCAAAGGCCTTCAGATGTTGCCCTTCTGCAACGCAAACTCCTTTGGTCTCGATCCAATGGTCCCCATGCGTGACATGCGCTCCCATGGCTTCCAAGGTGTCCGCGAACGCCACATCGCCCTGGATACTGCTTGCCCCCACCCCGGTAACCCGCACGGGACCGCCACCGATAGCGCCCAACGCCATAAAGTATGACGCCGAGGAGGCATCGCCTTCGACCACGATATGACCAGGAGATCGATACCCTACGCCAGCGGGAATGACGAAGCGCTGCGCGTTGGCCCGGTCAACCTCCACACCGAATCGCTGCATCAGATTGAGAGTGATATCAATGTACGGGCGTGAGATGAGTTCTCCCACGACCTCCACAACCATCTCACGGCGCAGCGCCTGCGTTGCCAACGGCCCAGCCAGGAGAACCGCCGTGAGGAATTGGCTGGACACCGAGCCACTGACCTGAATTGGCTTGTCCAGTTGCAGCGCAAAGGGCGGAGCGATGTTAATGGGCGGATATCCGGGCTTCCCCAAGTACGCAATGCGGCAACCCATCGATCGGAGCGCGTCTACCAGATCACCAATGGGCCGTTCGTGCATGCGGGGCACCCCTTCCAATGCGTAACGCCCCCCCATCACAGCCAACACTGCAGTCAAAGGCCGAAAGGCAGTCCCGGCGTTACCAAGAAACAATGACGCACTCTGGTTGGGAAACGGCACACTTCCTTGAACCTTCACCGCATCGGGCTCGCCGCTAACGGGCTCAACAGCAACTCCGAGCTTACGTAGCGCTTCCAGCATGACCCGGGTGTCGTCGGAATCGAGCAAACGGGAAATATGCGTAACCCCTTCTGCGAGCGCTGCCATTAAGAGCACTCGATTGGATATGCTTTTCGACCCCGGCATGGGGACCGTCCCAAAGGCGCGCCGGACGGAGTGCAAGTTCAAATAGGGCCGACGAGAAGCAGCAGAAGTTGCGGGAGAATTCATAAGGCGATGAAAAACGCTTGCGGTGGAACTACGGGTAAGGAGAACGAAGTGCGGAGTACAGCACGCTTTGGCGAGCCAAGGCGGGCGAGCCGATGGAAGGCCCCGATGCATGCAACCACGCATCATCTGATTAGAACAAAAACCAACGCACGACGCAGGAATATACCCCCCCTGCGGCACGCGCCATGCCGAGAACCTGCAGATTCGGTATGCTTTAGCACTTTACAGTCATTAACGATTGCGCATGAACGACGTGCCCGGCATTTAGCGCGCACTCGTATCAAGTGCGTCGGCCTCCATCAGTCTTTTCAAGCGTCGTGCAGTAAACGATCATGCAATTGGATTCCCCGCCGAATCCCCTACGGTGTGCCTGTAGTTCCCGGTCTACCGAATTTCGGTTACTTACGCCATCGGAGCGCGAAGCGTCCATGCATGCAACGCTGCGGGCGGGTTGGAACGGCCGCGACGACATCTGGATCTTCGGTTATGCCTCACTCATTTGGCGACCCGAATTTCCGCACAGCCAGCGCCTGCTTGGCTCCATTCGAGGCTATCACCGTTCGCTCTGCTTGTGGTCTCGTGTCAACCGGGGTACGCCGGAGGCTCCCGGCCTGGTTTTCGCACTCGACCGCGGGGGCTCTTGCAAAGGAATGGTTTTTCGGCTGCCCGCGGCCGAGGTCCCGACCAGCTTTCCCTCTCTCTGGGAGCGGGAAATGCCATCGGGCGCATACTTGCCACGTTGGTTGTCCTGCCTAACGGCCGAAGGAGAAGTCAAAGCACTTGCCTTCGTCATGAACCGGGCCAGCTCCGGTTATGCGGGGCGCTTGTCATTGACCGACACCTTGCACGCCGTCCGTACCGGGGTTGGACGTTACGGTCATTGCACCGACTACGTTCTCGAGACCGTCCGAGCCCTTCGCGAACACGGTATTGCGGACCACCGCCTGGAACACTTGGCCCGTCTACTTGATACGCCGCACGCCTCTACCAACGCTTTGCAATCATGATCATTCCCCAAATACCGAAACAATACGGTCGCGCCGCGCTTCTGGAGTCCGACGTCGATTCTTCTCCCTTACAACAATTTCAAATCTGGCTCCAGGAGGCCATTGACCGCCAGGTGCCCGAGCCCACGGCCATGACACTCGCCACGGTAGCCTCGGACGGGCAGCCCTCGGCTCGGATCGTGCTGCTCAAGAGCATGGATGAGCACGGCTTTGTCTTTTATACGAATTACCTCTCGCGCAAAGGCCAGGAGCTTGAGAAGCAGCCCCGCGCTGCTCTGCTGTTTTTCTGGCCGACGTTGGAGCGTCAAGTAAGAATTGAAGGAATGGTCAAACGACTGTCTGCCGCTGAGTCGGATGCGTACTTTGCAAGTCGCGCCCTGGAATCCCGGATCGGCGCATGGGCATCCGAACAAAGCAAAGAGATTCCATCCCGTGAGGCCCTAGATCGGCGAGAAGCCGAGTACCGCGCCAAATTCGGTGAGAACCCTCCACGTCCTCCGCACTGGGGCGGCCTGCGTCTGACACCCACGGCCTTTGAGTTCTGGCAGGGACGGCCCTCCCGACTACACGATCGCCTTGTGTACCGGCGCACCACCTCGGGAGGGTGGCGCATTGCCCGACTCGCCCCGTGAAACCACAGGGGAAAGCGCCCCTGAATTTACTCAAGCATGTCCAGGAAGGTAACGTAATCGATGTCATTAGCTAACGCGCCACAGGGGCGCGCCTTACCTCCCAGCTTTGATTCCAAGCATTTTCGAGCAGCCCTGGGACGATTTCCCACAGGCGTCACAATCGTGACCACCAGCAACTCGGCGGGACAACCGTTGGGTCTGACCGTAAGTTCTTTCAATTCTGTTTCTCTTGAGCCTCCCCTCGTGCTGTGGAGTCTGGCACTCACCTCGGGAGCACTGGATGTATTTAAAACGACGCAACGCTACGCCATTCACGTTCTCGCGTCAGGGCAGGCAGGCCTTGCTCATTGGTTTGCACGACGCGGCGTCGCCGATCGCTTTGCTAAGATCGCGTGGCACCGGAATGATCACGGCGTGCCCTTACTCTCCGATGGATTTGCTGCCAGATTCGAATGCTTCAACCGAAGCCGCTACATTGAAGGCGATCACATGATCATGGTTGGGCAAGTCGAACATTGCGAATATACCGACCGTATGCCCCTGGTGTTCCACGCAGGCGGGTTCGATTTGACGCCCAAGGCGGAGCAAGAGTAGTTCGATTCTAGGGCGACCTACCCAACTGGCCGATCGACGTCGCGCGCAGCGCATGCTTCAGCGCGAGAGGTTTTCCACGTCGTGCACACACGGGTAGGCGTCTCGAGTGGTTCATCTCATCAGCCGCCTGCTCGACAGCGCTCGTTTTGACAGCCGCGTGGTTCAATTCACCCTCGACTTGACATCGCCTTTAGCAAGGGCTATAGTTACGTTCTCTACAGCGTTGACGTTGCTTTAGCCAAATGCCCGTAACCCTAAAGGCATTTTGGTACAATAAAAAAGCAACGCACCGTTCAGAGCGGGAATAGCTCAGTTGGTAGAGCGCAACCTTGCCAAGGTTGAGGTCGCG
>CAZMVM010000206.1:0-5581 GCA_964569785.1 uncultured Pigmentiphaga sp.
GTACGTATTGGTAAATTCTTCGCGTAATGGCTGGCGAGAGAGGACGGAATTACTGCAATGGCTTCCTTCATTGAAATAACCAATTCAGGAAGAAGAGTGAAGTACGGAACGATGAACTTGTCGTTTTGAACAAGTCCGCGCGCATCCAGCGTCTTCTGCTCTACGCTCGTTGGCGCACTATGATAAAGATTAAAGGTGGCGTGTGGACGTTTGAGAAATTCGTCCAAGGTGATTGGTTCAGTTCTAGGGGGATTGTCTGTGGACTCGATTGCAATGAGTGAGTCCTCTAGGCATACCTCGTATAGAAAATCCGAATCAGCGCTATCTAGATCTGGAAATTCTGAATCAATCAGTTCCTGCGGGGCTATCAACAAGTCGACAAAGCCCATTTGAATTTCCCTAGCCGTCATTCCAGTGCCTTGCGACGCATGAAGGCTAATACCTGGAGCATACTCGGAGAGAATCTTGCCAAGTTCGCCGATCATGATCGCGGAAACATAATCCGCTGTGACGACCCGGAAACGATGGACCGACGTGCTCGGATCAAACCGCTCCTCAGTCACTAATGCACTTGCCATCTCGATTAGCTGCTCTACCGCAGGCATTATCTTGACAGCCTTTTCCGTAAGCACCATTTCGCGCCCGTGCATGACGAGCAATTCATCATCAAATATCTCGCGTAGGCGTTTTAGCGATGCACTTACAGCCGATTGAGTTAAACACAATTTACCAGCTGCGTGCGTGACATTCTTGCATCGTAACAGTTCTGCCAAAACCGGGATCAAGTTCAAATTCACTGAACGTAAATTCCGTTTTACAACTGAGGTCACTGCTTATCTCCCATTCTCCACCTGTCTATGTCAGCGGTTTCGATAACTTATTGCTTTTCTACACAGTATAGCGTAGAGCAAATTTTTGATGTCGGGGCAGCCTGGTAATGCCGATGCGCCGTATTTCTAAGAATGCATAGGCTGGCGCCTATAAGAATACGGTTTGTGGGTCTGTTGAGTGACGTATTCATGAACAAATTGATCTGATGCCTGATATCAGAAAAAATTGTTTTTTTATTGTGGCTGCAATGCTTGAGAATGGGCGTGATTTAACAGGCAGAATCCTTGCGGGCAAAGAGGCATGAGTATAAATACGTTAGAAAAGGTCCTTTGGGATATTACCGTTAATCCATCTATCGCTTCAGATATGGACGCACTGCGGGCGTACCGACTGGAAGAGGATGAGCGTGAATTAATTGAAAAAATGGACGTGCGCGAGATGGCGGATCGCGGTGCGAGTCAAATGCTGGTGTGGATGGCTTGGGTCGCTACGCAAGGATTCCCTATGGCACCAGAATATCTTCGGCGAATGAACGCCAATTCAAAAGCAGGAGTTTAAGAATGGCTAATATCGTTGCCGGGTTTCTTGTTCCACATGATCCTTTGATGGCCGCCTTCCCTGACGCGCCGCCGCCGATAAAACGCGATAACTGCATGAACGCGTTCGAAGAAATTGCTCGCCGAATGGAAGAGCACAACATCGATACCGCAGTTCTTATTTGTGACGATCACTACACCATCAACGGCCCGGCCTGTGTCCCAATGGCCATGATTGGCGTCGGCGATGTTGAGGGCCCAATGGAGCCATGGCTCAATATTCCGAAACGCCCCATAGAGAATAATGAGATGCTTGCATCTCATATTATGTCTTACGGCCTTGAAAAGGGTGTGGACTGGGCGGTGTCGAAGTCGCTCACCGTTGACCACTCCTTCATGATTCCCTTCCATTTTTGTGTCGGCAAAGTCAAGTTTGTCCGCTCTATCCCGGTGTATCTCAATTCCGGTATTCCTCCTTACATTCCAAGTCGGCGCGCCTATGACATTGGACGCCACATCGGCGCCGCGATCAGGAATTGGGCAGGACAGGAACGTGTTGCCATTGTCGGCACAGGGGGCGTCAGCCATTGGCCCGGCATGAAGGAAATGGGCAAAGTCAATGAGGCCTGGGATCGCAGCGTGTTGGATATGGCCTTGAAGGGCGATATCAATGGGCTGATCGCGATGGACGATGAAGACATTATCGAAAACGGCGGTAACGGAGGCCTCGAGATTAAGAACTGGATCGCAGCGATGGGTGCTTGCGGTCCGGCCAAAGGTGAATTGATCGCCTATGAAGCGGTGCCCGAGTGGGTCTCAGGATGCGCTTTTGCAGAACTTCACTTGCAAAACTAAAACGGGCACTTTTACGTAAATGCAGATCGATTTTTATTTCGACTTCCTAAGTCCTTACGCTTATCTTGCTCGGCACAGACTCACCGAGCTCGCTGCGGAGCATGGTGCAACGGTCGTCTATAAGCCAATCGAGCTCGGGCGTGCCAAGCTGGCCATCGGGAACAACGGTCCCGCCAATCGGGATTTGCCCATCAAGTTGAGGTATCTCACTACCGACCTGAAACGTTGGGCGGCAATCTACGGTGTGCCGTTTGGCGGTATTAAGAACCACAATTCAGAGCGCCTCAATATTGGGACGTTCTTTGCTCGCACAGAGCAGGAAGTGGCCACGTATATCGAGGCGACTTACCACCTTCTGTGGGGCGTCGGCGAAGCGCCCGATGACGAAAAGGTCATTCGGAGAATTGCCGGCGGCATGGGCTGGGATGAAGAGAAATTCTTGGCATTCACATGCTCTGAGGAAGGGAAAGCCGCGCTCGACCGCTCTACGGACGAAGCGATCGAAAAAGGCATTTTCGGCGTTCCCACCATGACGCTGGGAGACCAGATGTGGTGGGGTAACGACCGGCTTTTCATGCTCGAGCAAGAATTGAAAACACGCTGAATCAAATAATCCGATCCCCGAATGTAAGACGTGCGTCATAAAAACGATTAGCGCACGGCCATGCGTGGGGTCTACACACGGAGACACCATGGATCGATCCATGATCACTCGATTAGGAGACGAGCTTTACCAGGCTCTCCTGACCCGGACTGCAATCAGCCCTCTTACCGAGCGCGTGGCGGGCGTCACCATCGAAGATGCCTACTTCGTTCAGCAGCACATGCTGGCACGTCGTCTGGAAGCGGGCGAGCGGGTGATCGGTAAGAAGATCGGTGTGACGAGCCAGGCGGTAATGAACATGCTCGGCGTCCATCAGCCTGATTTTGGCTATTTGCTCGACGGCATGGTGTATGGCGATGGCGCAGCCATTCCTGCCGAAACGTTGATTCAACCGAAAGCTGAAGGCGAGATTGCCTTTGTGTTGAAACACGACCTGACCGGCCCGGGCATTACTGCCGCCGATGTTCTTCGTGCCACTGAAGGCGTCATGGCTTGCTTTGAAATCGTTGATTCGCGTATCAAGGATTGGAAGATCAAGATTCAGGACACGGTCGCAGACAACGCTTCTTGCGGAGTTCTGGTGCTGAGCGACCGCATGGTGGATCCGCGCGGTCTCGACCTACGCACCTGCGGCATGGTGCTGGAGAAAAATGGCGAGGTCGTCGTTACGGGTGCCGGCGCCGCCACCATGAACTCCCCTGTCAATGCCGTCGTGTGGCTGGCGAATACGCTAGGCCGACTAGGCATTGGGCTGAAAGCGGGTGAGGTGATTCTCTCCGGAGCTTTAGGCGCGATGGTTCCTGTCCGGGCGGGAGATAACCTGCGTGTGGCGATCAATGGCCTTGGCGGCTGTTCGGTGCGTTTCATCTGAGGTAGAGCAAATGAAGAAGCTTAAGGCTGCCATCATTGGGAGCGGCAACATCGGCACCGATCTGATGATCAAGATCCTGCGCCACGGCAAGAATATCGAGATGGGTGTCCTGGTTGGTATCGACCCGACTTCCGATGGTTTGGCGCGAGCCGCGCGTATGGGAGTGACCACTACCCATGAGGGAGTAGAGGGTCTGGCCCGACTACCGGATTTCGCTGATATTGACGTAGTGTTCGACGCCACTAGCGCAGGCGCTCACCTCAAGAACGATGCCTTCCTGCGCGGCATTAAGCCCGCAATCCGTATGGTCGACCTGACGCCCGCTGCGATTGGCCCGTACTGTATCCCGGCGGTCAATGGCGATGCGCATCTCGACGCCGCGAACGTCAACATGGTTACCTGCGGCGGACAGGCCACCATTCCTATCGTAGCGGCAGTGTCGAATGTGGCACCGGTGTATTACGGCGAGATTATCGCTTCCATCTCCAGCAAGTCCGCCGGGCCCGGCACGCGCGCCAACATTGACGAGTTTACCGAGACCACTTCCAGGGCGATCGAGCAGGTAGGCGGCGCTCAAAAAGGTAAGGCAATCATCATCCTCAACCCGGCCGAGCCGCCTCTGATCATGCGCGACACGGTGTATTGCATGACCGACCTCGATGCCGATCAGGATGCAATTCGGCAGTCCGTCAAGGAAATGGTCGCGGCCGTGCAGGAATACGTGCCGGGATACCGCCTCAAGCAGGAGGTGCAGTTCGACCGTTACACGACGCCCCTGAACCTGCCCGGAGTCGGCATGAAGGCGGGCCTAAAGGTGTCGGTCTTCCTGGAAGTGGAAGGCGCGGCGCATTACCTGCCTGCTTATGCCGGCAACCTCGACATCATGACCAGCGCCGCTCTGAAAACAGCGGAGCACATGTTGGCGTCCTTGGCAGCGTGAAAAGGAAACGACACACCATGACAGCCCAGTTCGATAAGAACAAGAAGATCTATGTCTCCGACGTAACGTTGCGTGACGGCATGCACGCCATCCGCCATCAGTATTCGCTGACCCAGGCAGTGGAAATCGCCAGAGCGCTTGACGAAGCAAAGGTTGATTCTATTGAGGTCGCCCACGGCGACGGCTTGCAAGGTTCAAGCTTCAACTATGGTTTCGGCGCGCATACGGACTTGCAATGGATCGAAGCCGTTGCCGGCGTACTCAAGCATGCGAAGGTGGCTACCCTTCTGTTGCCCGGTATTGGGACCGTACACGACCTGAGGAACGCGTATGATGCCGGCGCGCGCGTGGTCCGCGTGGCGACTCATTGCACCGAGGCGGACGTCTCCAGGCAGCACATCGAATATGCGCGCGAACTCGGCATGGACACGGTCGGCTTCTTGATGATGAGCCATATGACCACGCCGCAGAACCTGGCGCAGGAAGCGAAGAAGATGGAAAGCTACGGCGCCACCACCGTTTATGTGGTGGACTCCGGCGGTGCGATGAACATGTATGACGTCGCCGATCGTTTCAAGGCATTCAAGGACGTGCTTAAGCCGGAGACGCACACCGGTATGCACGCGCACCACAACCTGTCGCTGGGCGTGGCCAACTCCATCGTCGCGCTTGAGCACGGCTGCGACCGTATAGACGCCAGCTTGACCGGTATGGGTGCTGGCGCCGGCAATGCGCCGTTGGAAGTCTTTATTGCAGTGGCGGACCGCATGGGCCTGAATCACGGCTGCGACGTCAAGAAGCTGATCGACGCGGCAGAAGACATTGTGCGTCCTATCCAGGAACGTCCAGTACGAGTGGACCGGGAAACGTTGGCGCTGGGTTATGCCGGCGTGTACTCGAGCTTTCTCCGCCACGCCTATCGCGCCGCCGAGCGCTACGGCGTG
>CAZMVM010000207.1:0-5519 GCA_964569785.1 uncultured Pigmentiphaga sp.
CTCAGCTTCGGTCCATAAACGTAGGTGACCCGATCCAAGCGTACGGCCGCCTTTGGCGTCACGAGCATCCTGCGCCCCTCGATCTCATCATTCTGTCAGTTTGCTTCTGTGAATGCCTTCGCGCTGTTTTCTACGCTGCACCGTGATGACTTCTCACCCTTGCCGCGGACGATATACGGTAGCGACGATACAATGAGCGAGCCTGTTGAACGCTTGCTAGTGGGGCGAGGTTCCCATTTGTGCATTTCCCGAGGTAAGTGAATGCAACCATCACGTCGTGCCTTTTTGACGGGTTTTCGTACTGCGGCGGATCCCTGGGCACGCTTTTGCCGCCGGCTTGCGCGCTGCGTCCATGGGCGCGTGTCGGTGCGGGAGTCCTCGGCGACAGGGGCGGCGCGGGCCCTCCTGCAAGTGGCACGTGAAGAAGATGTCTTGCACGCCCGGGCGTTGTGTGCCGAGACGGGTACGCACTTGGTTCTATCCGGCTGCCGCGAACCGGAGCATGGAGCAGCGCTTATTGTTGACCCGGCCGCCCTCAACGCAATCCGAAGGACTTCAGAGGGGCATGTCGTCGCACAAGCAGGGGCGTTATTGGGCGACATCCGCCAATGGGTGCCGGGAGTATGTCGCGGGGGCGACGACGATGTCATGCTCGCCCATTGGCTGGCCAGTTGCGACGCCGGAACTGCGCATTACGAGAACGCGATACAGGGTCTACACGGGATCGATGTCGTACTGGCAACGGGTGCCATAGAACAACTCGGCCCTTTCGGTGTCGACGTTCAACGCGACCCGCTCAGTGATGCGGCGCGATCAGTTGTTTCGCAGCTGTTTATCTTGCTCAACGCCGGAGAGTATCGTCACTGGCGAGACCTTCCGCATTGGCCGGCACGTTATCGGCTGGATGCCTTGCTGAAGCCGGAACAAAACCTGGCACACGTGTGGCCGGGCAGTCAGGGAACTCTGGGCTGGCTGCTCGCAGCACATTTCACAAGCCCCCCAGCGTCAGGCGTCGATGTTCAACGTGCCCTGCATGCACCTACTCAAACCCCTCAAGGCTTGGCCCCAGACGGTGGCTGGCCAGGTACGATCTATCCACCTTTACGCCCGGCAGTCTCGCCCGCCCGCGTGGTCGAGTTCGAGGAAGACGTCAAACAGATCTTTGATCCGCGCGGTGTTTTTCCACGCTTTCCGGCGCCGTCGGTTGTATAACATCGGTTCACTCCTTCATCGATAAACCCTAACTCGCTCGTCTACTGTTTGTATGGATCCCACCTTTCGCAAAGCAGCGCTTGCCTATCATGAGTCCGGGCGCCCGGGCAAGATTTCCGTCACACCTACGAAGCACCTGACCAACCAGCGTGATCTGGCGCTGGCGTATTCGCCCGGGGTTGCCGCAGCCTGTGAAGAAATCGTTGAAGATGCTACCAACGCCGTACGTTATACCGCTCGGGGCAACCTCGTTGGCGTGATAACAAATGGCACGGCAGTGCTCGGGCTCGGATCCATCGGTGCGCTAGCATCCAAGCCCGTGATGGAAGGCAAGGCCGTTTTGTTCAAGAAGTTTGCGGGCATCGACGTCTTCGATATCGAAATTAACGAAACCGACCCGGACAAGTTCGTCGAGATCGTAACGGCGCTCGAGCCCACCTTCGGTGGGATCAACCTCGAAGACATTAAGGCACCTGAGTGCTTTCAGATCGAAAGCAAGCTGCGCGAGCGTTTAAAGATTCCGGTGTTCCACGACGACCAGCACGGCACCGCAATCACAGTCGCGGCAGCCTTCGTGAACGCGCTCAAGGTCGTCGAGAAGGATGCGGCCGATATTAAATTGGTCACTTCTGGCGCTGGGGCAGCAGCCCTCGCTTGCCTGAGTCTCATGGAAGAGCTGGGCGTTAAGCTGGAGAATATCTGGGTCACCGATATCGAGGGTGTTGTCTACGAAGGACGGACGGCATTAATGGACGAGCGCAAGCAGCGTTATGCCCGGAAAACCGATGCCCGCACCCTGGACGACATCATCGACGGCGCGGATGTCTTTCTCGGGCTTTCCGCAGGCGGTGTGCTCAAACCGGAAATGGTTGCACGGATGGCTCCTAATCCGGTCATACTCGCCCTGGCCAACCCTGAACCCGAGATTACGCCCGAGGAGGTGCGTGAGGTTCGCGACGACGCTGTGATTGCTACGGGGCGCTCCGATTATCCCAACCAAGTCAACAACGTCTTGTGCTTCCCGTATCTGTTCCGGGGCGCGCTTGACGTGGGCGCGACCACCATTACGCGTGAGATGGAAATCGCCGCTGTCTATGCGATTGCCGGATTGGCGCGCGAAGAACTCAGCGATGTCGTAGCGCGTGCCTATAACAAGCGCGATGTCTCTTTTGGGCGCGATTACCTCATCCCGAAGCCTTTCGATCCGCGACTCATTACACGCATTGCGCCAGCTGTCGCCCAAGCCGCCATGGATTCAGGTGTGGCAACCCGTCCCATCGCTGACATGGACGCCTACGTCAATCAGCTGCAGCAGTTTGTGTATCACTCCGGGGCTTTCATGAAGCCGATTTACGCGCTCGCCAAGCAGGTGGCCCGCGAGGGTGGCAAGACCCGGATAGTATTTGCAGAGGGTGAAGACGAACGCGTTTTGCGTGCCGTACAAATCGTGATCGACGAAAAAATCGCACGACCGATTCTGGTGGGTCGCCCATCGGTGCTGGCGGCGCGCATCGAGCGCGCCGGGTTGCGTATGCGCTTGGGCGTGGATTTCGACGTGACCAACCCCGAGTTCGACTCCCGTTTCCGTCAGTACTGGACCGCGTACTGGGAGATTATGAACCGTCGGGGCATCACTGAAGATCTAGCCAAGGTGGAAATGCGCCGCCGGCTCACACTCATCGGTGCGATGATGATTCGCCTGGGTGAAGCAGATGGCATGATCTGCGGCACCGTTGGCCTGTTTGCCAATCATTTGCGCTACATTGATGAGGTCATCGGCAAGCGTGAGGGTGCCAAGGCCTATGCAGCGATGAACTTCCTGGTGCTACCTGAGCGTACCGTCGCAGTCGTCGACACGCACGTCAATGAAAACCCCAGCGCCGAGGAGATCGCCAACATTACCATCATGGCCGCCGAAGAGATGAAGCGGCTCGATCTCGAGCCTAAGGTGGCGTTGCTGTCGCATTCGAACTTCGGTTCGCATAACTCGGCTTCGGCGGTCAAACAGCGCCAGGCACTCGAAATCCTTCGAGCCGAAGCGCCGTGGCTGGAAGTCGACGGCGAGATGCACGGAGATATCGCGCTCGATCCAACCGAGCGTCACCGCATCATGCCCAAGACGACGCTGCACGGTCCCGCTAATCTGCTCGTGTGTCCCAACATTGAATCGGGCAATATTGCCTATAACTTGCTTAAGACGGCCGCAGGTGCCAATGTGGCAATCGGGCCGTTATTACTAGGCGCCAACGCGCCTGTACACGTGCTGACACCCAGTGCTACCGTCCGTCGCATTGTCAATATGACGGTATTCGCAGTGGTGCACGCCAACCGAGGTCGCTAAGCCCTAACCGATCCTGGCCTAACGACATGTGACCTCGGCACAACATCTGTTCATGCCCTGTCCACAACGGGGTGTTTTCGATGTTTAATTCGGCGGAAGGCAAATGGTTGCCTGAGTTTATGTGCCGAAAGACACGGTACCTCATGAGTAGGTTGGGAGTAGTTGTGGCATCTATGCACGAATCCATTGAAGGGCAATTGCAGGCGGGCGGGCGAGTCGATGGCTCGACGCCCGATCTGGTCGAACGGGCCCAGGCGCTCGGATACGCGGTCTTCGAGGCCGATTGCAGTAAGGCGAAGTCTTGTTCTGCCGTGCTGCGCGCCATTGCTAACGCGGTCGACTATCCGGAATACTTTGGCAGTAACCTCGATGCCTTGCTCGATTGCCTGACAGGAACAGTTCTTGACCAACCGCGGGGTGCCTTGGTCATACTTCGCGGCCTGAACAAGGACGAACCGGGGATCGCGCCTCATGTCGAGGGGATTCTGGAAACGTTCGCCGACGCCGTTGAATATTTGCGTGACAACCAACGGATATTGGTTTACGCCTGTTAGCAGCCGAGCCCAAACGCACTTGCTCATAGCCCGCCGCCTTGGTAGCCGACTGGTACTTGCACGAGGCGGAAGGAGCGCAGTGGGTGCTCAATTCCAGCCCAATAAGGCGCAGCTGGCGGCAATCAGCGCCAGCCCGGCAGTTTCTGTCCGTAGTACGCGGGGCCCAAAACAAACGGCTTGGGCCCCGCGCGACATGGCCACTTGTAATTCCTGCTCTGACCACCCCCCCTCGGGGCCAACTAGAATCGCCACGGATCCATTCCCTGGTACGCCCCTGACCGCGTCGGCAAGTCTCGTCGTCGCGTCGGGATGGGCAAGCAACACTGCATCGTACATGTTCACGTGATCGATCATCCAGGCGTCCAGACTCGTGGGTTCGTGAACGCCCGGTACCCGATTGCGTCCACACTGTTCACAGGCGGCAATGGCAACTCGGTGCCAGTGCCGTAGTCGGCGTTCAAGCCTTGATCCACTCAGCTTCAAGATGCTGCGCTGTGCGCTGATTGGGGCAATCGTCGTGGCCCCCAGCTCCGTCGCTTTCTCAATGATTAAATCCATTTTGTCGCTGCTTGGGATGCCTTGCACCAAGGTGAGCTTGCCCGGGAGCTCTACCTCAGAGGGGTTGTGCTCCACAAGCTCGGCATAAGCGCGCTTGCCTTCAACGGCAAGTGTTGCGGCCCAGCTGCCCCCGTCGCCATTGAAAACGACGATGTGGGCACCGGACGACAGCCGTAGCACCCGGATGGCGTGATGGGCAACGGTTTCGGGTAAGGTGATGCGGGCACCGGGGGAGAGGGGGGTATCGACGAAAAAACGGGGTCCGGACATAACGGCGAAAGAGGGGCGGCCAACTGCGTTCGGCACGTAAGGGGAATCACGGTAAAATTCAGGGTTTGCGTTGCACTGAGTCGATATCGAGCGTTATGAGTGAATCTATCCCCCCCGAATCTACCACGGTCGAAATGGCCAATGCCATTCGTGCGCTCGCGATGGACGCGGTGCAACAGGCGAACTCGGGACACCCCGGAGCGCCCATGGGTTTGGCCGAAGTGGCCGTCGCACTGTGGCATCGTCATTTGCGGCATAACCCCTCCGATCCCGCCTGGCCGGATCGCGATCGCTTCGTGCTCTCTAACGGGCACGCCTCAATGCTTTTGTATGCGTTATTGCACTTGACTGGTTACGATCTTCCGATCGAGGAGATTCGCAATTTCCGTCAACTGCATTCCCGCACCCCCGGCCACCCCGAGGTGGGCATCACGCCGGGAGTAGAAACCACGACAGGGCCATTGGGGCAAGGCCTCGCTAATGCCGTGGGGATGGCGCTGGCGGAAAGCCTGTTGAGCGCTGAGTTCAATCGTCCTGGCCATCACATCGTCGACCACTACACCTACGTGTTCATGGGTGATGGC